>JBJMLC010000055.1:0-9925 GCA_045805485.1 Solirubrobacteraceae bacterium
CACGTGCACGACCTTGTTGAGCTTCTCGACCATGTGCACGGGGATCCGGATCGTCCGGCCCTTGTCGGCGATCGCGCGTGTGACCGCCTGGCGGATCCACCAGGTGGCGTACGTGGAGAACTTGTAGCCGCGGCGGTAGTCGAACTTCTCCACCGCCCGGATCAGCCCCATCGAGCCCTCCTGGATCAGGTCCAGGAACGTGAGGCCACGACCCAGGTAGGACTTGGCGATCGAGACCACCAGCCTCAAATTCGCCTCGATCATCTGCTGCTTGGCCGCCATGTCACCCCGCTCGATGCGGCGGGCGAGCTGGACCTCCTGCTCGGCGGTCAGAAGATTCACGCGGCCGATCGACCGTAGGTATAGGCGAAGGGAATCCAGCGAGGGCTCGACCGTGAGATCGACCTCGACCTTCTTCGTGGCCGGCTGCTCGGCCTGGGGCTCGGACCGCTCCTCGCTGGCCCGCTCGATCGATCCGGATTCCGATTTGGCGGGCCGGCCCTCGGTTTCCACCACCTCAATCCCGGCCTCGTCCAGGAAGGCATGCAGCTCCTGGACCTGCTCCTTGGTGACCTCGACCTCCTCAAGGCAGGCCTCGATCTCGGCGTATGTGACGAAACCCCGCTCCTGCGCGCCGGCAATCAGCCCGCGCAGATCGTCGAGTTCCGTGATGGGGGCATCGTCCCCCAATAGCACCATGGTTTCTTCGCTCACGTCCCCTGAGCTTCTCCCCTCTACCTCTTCACCTTCCGGCCGTCGCATCGCCCGATGCGACCAGATGAGTGATAGCACAAACCGGCCGGATGTCCAGCCCGGCACCCTCCTGTGCGCGGTCGGGCCCGGCGCCGAACGGGCGCCGGGACGGCAGCCGGGCGCGCCGATGCTCGCCGCCGGACCCGTGCCGAGACGTCCGGCGAGCGCCGATCTCTACCCTTGCCGGTATGGCTTCCGATCGTTCTCCCAGTATCACGATGGTCGATGTCCAGTCACAGAGCCCCACCGTGGCGCTCAGCCTGTCCCGCGTCGGGATCACGGGCGTCGAGAAGGTCATCCGGATTCGGCAGAACGGCGACACCCAGCTGTTCTCGGCGCGGTTCGAATGCGTGGTGGATCTCGGCGGCGATCAGAAGGGGGCCCACATGTCTCGCTTCGAGGAGGTGGTCAACGATGCCATCGGCCAGGTCGTGCTGGGGGAGTCCACGTTCAAGGCCGAGACGCTGGCCGAGCACATCGCCCAGCTGGTCAGAGCCCGGCAGGGCGCCCGGAAGGCTGAGGTCACCGTGGAGGCCAGGTTCCCGGAGCACAAGCCGGCTCCGGTTTCAGGGATCCAGACCCAGGAGCTGTACACGCTGCACGGCGCGGCCATCTGCACGGAGCTGGGCACCCGGCGCCTGACCGGAGTCACGGCCCAGGGCATGACGGCCTGCCCGTGCGCCCAGGAGCTGGTGGCCACCGAGGCCGGCGAGCTCCTGCTGGAGCAGGGGTTCGAGCCTGAGGATGTGGAGCGCATCCTCCAGACGGTCCCGGTGGCGACCCACAACCAGAGGGGGCTGGGCACGCTGTACATCGGTTGCACGGAGCAGTGCGACGACGAGATCGAGGCCGGGGCGCTGCTGGAGATCGTGGAGCAGTCGATGTCCTCGGAGATCTACGAGCTGATGAAGCGCTCAGACGAGGCCCACGTGGTCGCCAAGGCGCATCGCCGCCCCCGGTTCGTGGAGGACTGCGTGAGGGAGATGATCCGCGGCGTGGTGGAGCGGTTCCCAGATCTCAACGACGCCGTGTTCGTCTCGGCGCGTCAGGTGAACATGGAGACCATCCATCAGCACAACGTGGTCGCCGAGCGCTTCGGGACCCTCGCGGAAATACGCCGCGAGCTGGCCACCGGCACCCCCGCGCCGGTGCACACGAGCCGCCAGGCCTGGCTCGATCAGCTCCCCTGAGTCTGCGGAGGGCGGGCGTTCTTCTCCGCCGCAATGAGGCCTCGCCGCAGGCCAAAGAAGTAGTCGACGCCTGACAGCACCGTCACCGCAACCGTCAGGTACACGAGCGCGGTCAACCACACGGGATCTCCGTGAACCGCGATCAGGGCGAACACCATCGCCACCTGCATGGCTGTCTTGAACTTGCCCCACGGGCTGGCCGGGATGACCACTCCCTGCTGCGTGCCCACGGCGATCCGAAGCGCCGTGACCGCGAACTCCCGGGCGATGATCACCATGGCCACCCACGCCTCCAGGCGCCCCAACGACACCAGGGCCACCATGGCGGCCACGATCAGCAGCTTGTCGGCCACCGGATCCATGAGCTTTCCGAACGTGGTGACCCAGTTGCGTGACCGCGCCAGGTAGCCGTCGATGGCGTCTGTGAGCGATGCGATCGCGAACACAATCGCGGCCAGCAGGTCGCCGTTGCCCGTCTTCTCCAGCAGCGCGACCACGAGCACGGGCACGAGCAGAATCCGGACGACGGTCAGGAGGTTGGGGACGTTGAGCGGGACCACGCACCAGCAACGCTACCGCCCAGCCGCGCCCGCCATGCAACGATCCGCCACACCGTGCGCGCCATGATGCTCGAGCGACCCGGGCAGGCCCTCGTCCCGGCCACCCTCCCCGACCCCCAGCCCGGTCCGGGCCAGCTGCTGCTGAGGGTCAAGGCGTGCGCGGTGTGCCGGACCGACCTGCACCTGCGTGATCATGAAATCGAGGCCACCCGGCTCCCGGTTGTCCTGGGTCACCAGATCGTGGGACTCACCGAGGACGGCCGCCGGGTGGGCGTGCCCTGGCTCGGCTGGACCGACGGCGACTGCCGCTACTGCACGAGCGGCCGGGAGAACCTGTGCCCCCGGGCCCGCTTCACCGGACGCGACATCGACGGTGGCTACGCCGAGTGGACCGTGGCCGACGAGCGATACTGCCTCCCGCTTCCGGAGGGCCTGCCGGACGAGCAGGCCGCGCCGCTGCTGTGCGGCGGGCTGATCGGCTATCGGGCCCTGACCTTCGCCGGAGAGGCCCGCCGGCTCGGCCTTTATGGGTTCGGATCCGCGGCCCACATGATCTGCCAGGTCGCCGTCCACCAGGGACGGGAGGTGTTCGCGTTCACGCGCGACGGGGACGAGCGGACCCAGGAGTTCGCGCGGGGCCTGGGCGCCGTCTGGGCCGGCGGCAGCGAGGAGAGCCCGCCCAACCCCCTGGACGGCGCCATCATCTTCGACCCCGCCGGGCCCCTGGTCCCCCAGGCCCTACGCATCATGGCTCCGGGCGGGGTGGTCGTGTGCGCCGGGATTCACATGACTGACATCCCGGGGTTTCCCTACGAGCTCCTGTACGGCGAGCGCCGCGTCGTATCGGTGGCCAACCTGACGCGCCAGGACGGGCGCGAGTTCCTGGCCCTGGCCGAGCAGATTCCCGTGAGGACGACCGTCACCCGCTACAAGCTCCAGGACGCCGAGCAGGCCCTGGGCGACCTCAGAGCCGGCCGGTTTGAGGGGACCGCAGTGCTCATCCCATAGGGGCGCGGGTACGCTGGGGACCATGCCCCTGATTCCCATGGTCATCGAGCGGACCGCGCGCGGCGAGCGCGAGTTCGACATCTACAGCCGACTGCTCAACGAACGGATCGTGTTCCTGGGCACTCCGATAGACGACATGATCGCCAACCTGATCGTGGCCCAACTGCTCCATCTGGAGTCCCAGGACCCAGACAAGGACATCTCCATCTACATCAACTGCCCCGGGGGCTCGATCTACTCGGGCCTGGCCGTCTACGACACGATGCAGTTCATCAAGCCGGACATCCAGACGATCTGCGTGGGCATCGCCATGTCCCTGGGGTCGCTGCTCCTCACCGGCGGAGCGAAGGGCAAGCGCTTCTCGCTCCCCAACAGCCGCATCCTCATCCACCAGCCCTCAGCCGGGTTTGAGGGCCAGGCCTCGGACATCCAGATCCACGCCCAGGAGATCCTCAACGTCCGCCAGCGAATCGACGAGATCTACGCCGAGCACACCGGCCGACCGCTGGAGCAGGTCCACACGGACATGGAGCGAGACCGCTTCTTCAAGGCAGACGAGGCGGTGGAGTACGGGCTAATCGACCGGGTGATCGAACACCACTCGATGGGACGGCCGGGCCACATGTGGCCCGGCCCGGCGCGGTGCATGCACCGCGCCGCGGGGGCGCGCATGCGCGCCCCCGAACGACCTCGATTAGGCCACCGCGTGCTCTATGGAGCCCAGTCCCTCGATCTCTATCCGCACCACGTCCCCGGGCTCCAGGAACTGGGGCGGGTCGAGACCCATGCCCACGCCGCTCGGCGTGCCCGTGAGGATGAGATCACCGGGGAGCAGCGTGCACGTCTGGGAGATGAACTCCACGAGCTCCCGGCAGCCGAAGATCAGATCGCTGGTGCTGGAGTCCTGGCGCGCCTCGCCGTTGACCCAGGTCTGCAGCCGGAGCCTCTCGGGATCGAGTACCTCGTCGGCGGTGGTCACCCATGGACCCAGCGGGCAGAACGTGTCGGCGCCCTTGGCCCGGGTCCACTGCGGCTCGCGGCCCTGGAGGTCCCGCGCGGTGACGTCGTCGGCGATGCAGAAGCCAGCGATCTTCCCGCCGGAACCCATGACGATCGTCAGCTCCCCCTCGTAGTCCAGCCGCCGGACCACTGGTGGACAGCGCACCGGTCCGCCAGGCGGAGCCACCGAGCCGCGGATCTTGATGAACACGATCGGGAACTCCGGCCGCTGCCCCCCGGTCTCCTCGATGTGCTTGGCGTAGTTGAGACCGATGGCGTACACGGTGCCGGGATCAGGAACCGGAGCCAGCAGCGTGACCTCCGAGAGCGGCCAGGACCCGTCGTGAAACCTGGGCGAGGCCCCGGCCAGCACGTCGGCCACCGTGAGCTCCGGGGCAAAGCCGCGGACCTCCTCCCCCACCACCTCCCCGGCGCGACGGTGGCCCTCCTCGGTCAGGAACGTGGCCAGCTTCAATTGCTTGCCGTCGCCGGCTCCTCGTCCTGGCTGGGCGCCTGGACGTGGGTAACGGGCAGTCCCAGTCCCCTGGCCTTGCTGATCAGGTCGAGCTTCAGCCAGCGCGAGATGCCCAGCGGAAGAGTCGAGATGATGATCTCGTCATAGCTGCCGAGGTTGACCGCGTCCTCGATGGCCATCAGAGGCTCCGGGTCACCGATGCTCCCTGTGACCTCGCGCCCGGCGGCGTCGGAGAGCTTGGGGAGCGCATCGGCCAGCACCTTCCTGGCCACGTCCTCGCCCACGTCCTGGGGGTCGACCACCTTGTGCATGCCCTGGGGTTGGCGGGGCACGACCAGATGGAACTTTACCGGGCCCTGCTGGGCGCGGCCTCGGATGGCCTCTACCAGCGGAGTGGTGGCAGCGGTGTGATGGGCGACGACGAGCACTCTGGCGTGCTCGGGCATGGGGCTCACCTCCAGGATCGGATGACGCGCGGGCGAGTATCTCACTGCCCGCCGAAGGCCACAAGCGCCTCAGCCCAGCCGGGCCGCCAACTCGCGGGCATTCATGTGGGCGATGGCCTGGATCGAGATCTGGGGGTTCACGCCTGAGGCGGTGGGGAAGCTCGAGCCATCCATGACGTACAGGCGCTGGACGTCCCAGGTCTGGCCCGTGGGATCGCAGGCCGAGGCGGCCGGCGATCCGCCCACCCGGGCCGAGCCCATGATGTGGAAGGAGCCCAGGACGACCTGCCCGGGGCCGTAGCCGGTGGCGTCGGCGTCGGCCATGAACTGCTCCCGTGACCCGCTCGTCCCCGGGTCATAGGACACCCACTTGTTCTGGGAGGAGAAGATCCGCCTGGCCCCGGCGGCCTCCAGGATCTGGGCCGCCCCGTCCATCCCGGTGCGCAGGTGACCGGCGTCGTATGAGGAGAGCTTGTAGCGCACGACGGGCTCGCCATCCCGGCCCACGCGGACCTCGCCGCCATCCCGGTCACGTAGCAGGACGCCGATGGGGACCGTCCCAGACATCCCCTGCATCAACGTGAAGTGATCCCGGGCCCGGCGCCAGGGGGCGAACTGGATGAACAGGTGGGGGTGGTTGGCCGCCGTCTCGTACTTGACGCCGTAGCCGTCTTCCAGGTCACGGTGCTGGTCGGAGTACAGAGCCTGCATCACGCCCTCCCACGTCCGCAGCTCCTCGTCGAAGATGGCCCACACGGCTGTGGCCGGATGCAACCGCAGGTTCTTGCCGATGTTGGGGTTCTGAAGGCCTGAGCGCTTGAGCAGCGCCGGGGTGTGGATCGCCCCGCAGGCCACGATCACGGCGCGCGACCGGATCTCGACTCGATGGCCCTCGGCCGTCCGGCCCTCCAGGCCCGCCGCCGCCCCTCCACGAACCTGGATCCGGTCCACCCGTGTGCGCACGATCAGACGAGTTCCCGCCTGATGGGCGTCGGCGAGCCAGGTCTTGACCGTCGACTGCTTGGCCCCCACCCGGCAGCCCAGCCCGCAGTAGCCACACTCCTTCCCCTGGGCGCAGCGCCTGACACCGCGCGGCATGGCGTCGACGTGCCATCCCAGCTTGACGCAACCCTCCTGGAGCTTCTGTTCCCGGGTCGAGGGCTCGTTGTACTCCTGACTCACGCCCAGGCGATCGCAGACCGCATCCAGACTGGCGGTGTACTCATCGCTGGTGAACGCCGGCACCCCGTGGGCCGCCCACTCGGTGCGCACCTCGTCCGGGGTCCGGAACGACGTGGAGTAGTTGACCACCGTGCCCCCACCCAGGCACGAGCCCGCGATCAGCGAGACGCTCTGGTCGTGGGTGGCGTTGGGAGCGCCCATGTAGTACCTGGTCAGCGCTCCGAGCTCCGAGCCGTCGAAGTCGCGATCGTCGTAGTAATCGCCGCTCTCCACCACGATCACATCGAGACCCGCTCCGGCCAGCACGCCGGCCGCGGCGCCGCCGCCCGCCCCCGAGCCCACGATCACAACGTCGCATTCCAGCGTCGTGTCGCCCTCGATCGGCGTGGGCGTCAGCGCCTTGGGCGGGGCGTCGGGGAGCTGGCCCAAGGGACCCTCGTAGCCAATGGCATCCCAGGCGGGATTGCGGGCCTCCGCGCCCGGCAGCATGTAGTAGAAGAGCAGCGCTCCCTTGCGCAGGGCCTGGAAGGCCGCCCTGCGCTGAGTCGAGCCGGAATCTGCCCAGGCCTGGAGGACCTGCTCGCGCTCCGCCTGGGCCAGCGAGCTGAACCGCTTGAACCCCGCTCCTCCCAGCGCCCCCAGGGCCGGGGAGTCCCAGAGCGAGAGGAGCAGCGCCAGCTGCCGGCGCTCGGCGGCGCGCGGGTTCAGGGCCACCGCCTCCTCCAGCGCCTGGGGTACCCCGAGGTCACCGGCCGTCGGCAGTCCATCGCCGGACGGGCAGAGCGTGTCGCAGATCTCGCCCAGAGCCCGGCGCTGGCGAGCGTTTAGAGACCAGGCTTCCGCTGGCACCGCCCCAGCCTATCCGAGGCGATACTCCCCGTGGGCGACGAGGAAGCCCGCGCCGCCGACGAACACCGTCTCCCCCTCCAGGCGCGCGCGCAGCACCGAGGGCCGGCCGATCTCCTCGCCCTGGCGGATCTCGATCTGCCGGCCCGGTTCGACCAGCCCGTGCCGGGTGAGGTGAACGACCAACGGGCCGGCGGCCGATCCGGTGGCCGGGTCCTCGGCAACGCCCAGGCCCGGCGCGAACATCCGGGTCTTGACCTGCGTGCCGGTGACCGTGAAGCAGTTGGCGCAAACTGTGTCGCCCAGCCGGGCGAGCGCGGTTATGTCCGGCTCCAGCCGGCTCACCTCCTGCTCGGAGGCCAGAGCCACGTAGACGTGCTGGGGTCCATTGCTATAGGCCTCGATCGGAAGCTCGCTTGCGCTCACGCCGAGTGCGCTCAAGAGCTCCGCCGCCCGCGCGAAGGGCTCGGCGCTGGGAACGGCGTGCTCCAGCTCGCCGGCCGCCTTGCCATCCGCCAGTTGCTCGACCGTGACCGGCACGATCCCGGCGCCGGTCCTGAGCCTGATCGCTCTTGACTGCCGGTCCGCCAGAACCAGCGCCGCGCCCAGCACCGGGTGGCCGGCGAATGGCAGCTCGGCCGTGGGGGTGAAGATCCGCGCCCGCGCGTCGGCCTCCTCGTCTGGCAGCAGGAAGACGGTCTCAGAGAGGCGAAGCTCCAGGGCCGTTCGCTGCATGAGCTCGTCGTCCAGGCCGGACCCCTGCGGGAACACGGCCAGAGGATTTCCCTGAAGCGGCGCCTCGGCGAACACATCGACGATCACGTACGGCCGAGAGATCATCGCCGATCAGAAGAGCGGCTCTTGTCCGGCGCCCTCGAGGTCCTCCCGGATGTTCCTGGCCCGCCGCGTCCCCAGCGCGTCTGCCACTTCGCGGGCGATGGCGCCCTCGGATCGCGAGGCGACGATGGGTTCCGCAACTCCCTCGACATAGACCAGGGTGCGCCGGCGGTCGCCTCGCTCGGCACCCTCGAGGGGGACCAGGGCATACACCCTGTCAGCGCGAACAAGCTTCCCGTATCCGAGCGGAACCAGGGCGGGCACGACGCGAGCCACGCTCGCAATCCTAAGCCTCTGTGGGCGATCTCACAGTCCTACCGGGTTTGCCGGAGGCCCTTGCGAGGTAGCTTGAGGGAACCGATGAATGCCCCAGGGGACGATCACACCTCGTCCGAGGGAGACGAGCGGGCGTTCGAGGAGGGCAATAGGCTCGCCCGACAGGGGCAGCTCGAACAGGCAGAGGAGGCCTATCGCAAGGCGGCGGAGGCCGGCAATCCAACGGCGGCGGCATACGCCGGCGTGTTCGCTGAGGGCCGCAACGATATGGAGGAGGCCGAGGAGCTCTACCGCCAGGCCGATGAGGGCGGCGATGGCTTCGGGGCGTTCAGGCTGGGGTTGCTGCTCTCCCAGCAGGACGAGTGGGACGCGGCCACGGAGGCCTGGTCCCGGGCTCAGGAGCGCGGTCATGAGAGCCCGCCATTTGACCCCGACGCGCTGTCCCATCCCGATAGGCCAGAGGTGAAGGAAGGACCCGTAACGCATCGCTCGGTGTTCGCCAACCCGGTCCTTTTGGGCGCTATCACGGTGCTGGTGCTCCTGATTGGGGTTTTCCTGGCCTACAACGCCAACTCCGGGCTCCCGTTCGTCCCCACGCGGCAGCTGAAGGTGGACATCCCCAACGGCACCGCCGTCGTCGTGGGCAACCAGGTGGAGGCGGGCAGCGGATACGACATCGGCATCGTCTCGGACATGAAGCCGGTGCGGCTGCCCGGTGGGCAGACGGCTGCTCAGCTGATCCTCCAGCTCAGCGAGTCCTACGGTGCCGTGCCGGCAGACTCCCGGGTCACGATCCGCTCCCGGTCGCTGCTGGGGCTGAAGTTCGTCAGCCTGGACCGCGGACATTCCAAACGCATGCTGCCCGACGGGGCCACGCTCCCCATCACCCAGACGTCCGTCCCGGTCCAGTTCGACGACTTCAACAAGATGTTCAACGGCCCCACGCGGACGGCGATCCAGCACGACCTGGTCGGCTTCGGGGACACGCTGGCGGCTCGTGGGTCCTCGCTGAACGACACCTTCTCCGCGCTTCCCGAGCTCCTGCAGCACCTGGAGCCTGTGGCTCGCTACCTGTCGGTCCCAGGCACCCAGTTGACGCGTTTCTTCACGGCGCTGAACAGCTTCTTCGGGACGATCTCGCCGGTGGCGCAGGTCAACGCCCGGCTGTTCGGCGAGCAGGCCACCACGTTCGAGGCCATCTCTCGGAGCACCAGCGACCTGGAGCAAACGATCCGCCAGTCGCCGCCCACGCTGGATGTCTCCACCGACTCGCAGATCCACCACCAGCCCTTCCTCGTCGACCTGAAGAGATGGTCCGACCTCATGGCGCCCGCCACGGCCTCGCTGCGGGCC
>JBJMLC010000056.1:0-6577 GCA_045805485.1 Solirubrobacteraceae bacterium
CCGAAGGCCCTGATGCCCAGCGTCAGGCGGACGGGACGCCAGACCAGGCTGCCTGGACCGGGGATGGGCTCGATCTCATCGACGTGGAGTACCCGAGGAGCGGTCGGCACGGAGTGGATTATCGCCCGCCACGCCCGGGCCACGCCCGCCCCACTCGGACCACCAACGCCGGGCCCGGACCCATCAACGACCACTACCGCCCGCGGACTACCGCCCCACCGCCGCCGACACCGGCGAGCCGAGCGAGGTGATCCGCCACCCGGGGTGGGTTCGGAGCAGCTTGATCGCGGCCAGCGTGGCTCGCTGCCCCCTTGCGGAGGTCAGCGTGATCGCCCAGGCCGTGGAGCCGTGGATGATGACCCTGCCGATGCTGACGGTTGGGTTGTGGACACTCCCCAGAGCCAGCCGCATGGCCGCCGGGCAGGGGATTCCGTTCTTGGTCAGATGGGCCACAAGCGACGGCGCAAGCACGTCCTCGCAGATCGCCCGGTAGTCCTTCTGAGCCGTGGCCTGGACGAGCTGCTGCACCTTGGCCCGCACCTGGTCGGCGGGGCTATCGGAGCACCCACCGAGGGCGAAAGCAGATCCGAGCAGGACCGTCGCCACGGCGCGCCGGCAGAGCCGAGGTAGCCTTACAGAAATGGAGCCTCTCCTGGATGGGCACGGACGGCTGATTGGGGACCTTCGCGTGTCGGTCACCGACCGCTGCAATTTCCGCTGCCAGTACTGCATGCCCGCCGAGGGGTTGCCCTGGCTGGAGCGGGACGAGGTCCTGTCGTTTGAGGAGATCACCCGGCTGGTGGGTGTGCTGGCGCGGATGGGGGTGTCCGATGTCCGCCTGACCGGGGGCGAGCCGCTGGTTCGGCGGAACTTCCCGCGCCTGGTCGAGATGCTCAGCGGCATCGAGGAGGTCTCCGAGTTGTCTCTCACCACGAACGCCTTCCTACTGGAGCGTGACGCCGAGGCTCTGGTCAGAGCCGGCATCGATCGCTTCAACGTCTCGCTGGACTCTCTGCAGCGGGACCGCTTCTTCGAGCTCACCCGCCGTGACGCGCTTCCCCAGGTGCTCCGCGGCCTGGAGCGGCTGGCCAGTTTTCCTGAGGCCCATCCGATCAAGATAAATGCCGTGGCCATCCGGGGTTTCACCGAGGAGGAGGTGATCCCGTTCGCCCGGCTGGCCCGCCAGAGTGGCTATCAGGTTCGGTTCATCGAGTACATGCCCCTCGACGCGGATCACGCCTGGACGCCTGACCAGGTCCTGAACGGCGAGGAGATCAGGGCGGCCATCGACGCCGTGTATCCCCTGGAGCCGGAGCCCCGTGAGCCCAGCGCCACCGCGCGGGTGTATCGGTTTGCCGATGGCGCCGGGCGGATCGGCTTCATCAACCCCGTCTCCGAGCCCTTCTGCTCGGACTGCAACCGCATCCGCCTGACCTGCGACGGGCGCCTGCGCACCTGCCTGTTCTCCCTGAACGAGACCGATCTGCGAGGGCCGATGCGCCAGGGCGCCTCGGACGCGGACCTGGAGCACACCATCCGTGACGCCGTCTGGCGCAAGGAGCTCAAGCACCACGTGGGCGAGCCCGGGTTCATTCAGCCGACGCGCACCATGTCCGCGATCGGCGGGTGAGCCCCCACGACTTCACGCTCGGCTGATCGGAGGCGGCTCCGCCGCGCCGGCGCGGGGTCGGTCGGACAGCAGGGCCCCCGCCCGGAGAAGATCCTCCGGGGTGTTGACGTTGAACAGGAGCGCGGGATCCTCCACGTCATGATTGCGGGGATCAAGGCGGGCCACCGCCTCCAGCACGCGCACCCCCTCATCGTCCAACGCGCGCCTCAGGGGCCCCAGCGCGCCCGGGCGATAGCAGCCCAACAGGGGCTGTGGGCGGCCGTCGGCTCGGGCCACCACCGCGGCCGCGCCCTGCGGGTCGGTCCGAGCGAGATCCCGCACGAGCTCTGGCGTGACCAGGGGAAGGTCACAGGCACAGATCAGGACTGCCCGGCCCTGGGCCAGCTCCAGAGCATGTACCAGACCCGCCAGGGGATGACACGGCTCATCAGGCTCTATCCACACGGCCACCCCGGGCAGGCCGGGCAGCTCGGTGTCCGACTTGGCCGCGATCACCACCTCTCCCAGAGCCTGCCGGAGGGCGTGCACCGGGTACGTGATCAGCGGCAGTCCATTGACGCGCACCGTGGCCTTGGAGCCACCCAGCCGGCGCCCGAGCCCGCCGGCCAGCACCACTCCCACCGGACCAGCTCCCGTGGAAGCTTGCCCTGTCCCCGCACCCTGCATCATCGGCTGCAGGCCCGAAAGCTCACCGAGGGATCGTAGAATCAAACCGATGGAGGGCTCAACGTCGGTCAAGAGCTGGTTGCGCTGCTACCGCTGCTGGTCGCAGAACCTGGAGGTCCAGGTCCACTACGAGGGGATCCACCGCATAGATCCGGACAGCGGGGAGCGGGGCGAGGTGGTGGACGAGATGCAGGAGGCGGTTGTCCAGTGCCTGGAGTGCATGCACGACCAGCCCCATCTGGGTTTCCACAACGGCCGCGTGGAGCCGATCGAGGACCGTTGGGAGCGGATGATCGCCGGCACGCCGTGGGTGGCCTCGTGCACCGTCGCCGTGGACGCCGACGATGTGGAGACCTGCTCAGGCCCTGAGGCCGGGGACGCCCTGTCCTACGCGGCCTTCGGCGACCACGGGACCAGGGAATTTTTCACCCACGTCCGCTTCCACAAGCACGACGACGATCGGATCGTCGTCCATCTGCTGGTGGAGCTGTACGCCCGCTCGGCCGAGGAGGCCACGCAGGTGCTGATCGACGCAGCCCGGGGCTCGCTCACCATCACCTCGCTGGCCGAGGAGTCGCGGCCACCCGCCGCCACCGACGAAGGCCAGCACTAGTTCCCGGGCGACAGCATCAGCCGATGCTGAACGAGTGACGGGCCGGCACCGACGCGCCGCCGGGCCCAACGGCCCGGGCGAAGAACGTGTAGCTCCCCTTGGTCAAACGGGTGTACGTCTTCGGCGTGACGCAGGACGAGTAGCGCGGGGCGGCCGAGCCCTTGGCCAGGGCGCACTGCGTGGCGGTGGCGTTCTGCGTGGTGAACTTGAACGTAGCCCGATGGCGGCGGGAGCTGACGCTGTGTGAGGTGATCGTGATCGATGGCCGCGCGGGGACAAAGACCTTGCCGCCGTTGCCGGTGGTGGAATTGGCAGAGTTGGTCGCGACCACTCGGCAGGCCAGCGAATGCCCTGCGTCAGAGGGTCTCACGGTGTAGAGCCTGCCGGTGGCCACATGCAAGCCGTTGCGCAGCCAGAGGACTGTGACCCTGGCCGGTCCGTCCGGACTCTCAATCGGAGGAACGACGCACCTGAGCCGCTGACCCACCTGCGCCTTGCCGGTGATGAAGGGCACGCCGCGCTCCTGCACGATCCGGAACTCGAACGCGCCTATGTCGCACCTCGCACCCTGCGGCCGATGCACGAGGCGCTGGTCGGTGACGATGGGGGCCGGACCGGCCTTGCACCCAGACAGGTTGCCGCCGTTGATCGCCGGACTTCCGGAGAGAAGCGCCCGCGTGTCGGTGAACCCGCCGTGGTTTTTCAGCGGGCCGAGCTTCGGGGGCGTGTTGACCTTGTCCCCGGTCCCATGAAGCCCGCACTCGTCCCGGTCCTCCAGGTTGTACCCCTCCGACAGCAACGTGGTCCCGCCGCAGTTCTCGCTCCCGGCGGTGGCCGTGCCGTTGGCGATGACGGAGTTCTGCGCGGTGTGCGAATTGCCGGCGTCCACGAGGTATAGGTTGCCCCCCTGTGGATTGTTCCCAGTGGCCTGGTTGAAGGCCACGGTGACGTTGGCTAGGGCCAGTTGCGCCTGGGGGTCCGCGCCCATGTAGATGCCGCCTCCGTCGACTGATCCAAGCCGACCCTGGGCTGCGTTGCCAGAGATCGTGCTGTTGATCACGGTGACGGGAGACGTGCTGAAGATCCCGCCCCCGCCAGCGCCAGCGCCGAAGTCGTTCCCGGCGGCTGCGACGTTTCCGCTGATCGTGCTGGCGATCACCGTGAGGGACCCCCCGCCGCTATAGATCCCCCCGCCCAGGCCCGCAATCGGCGTTGGGGGTGGGCAGGCTGGGGGCGTGAAACAGGTGGAGTCCAGGTAGCCGTCCGACTCGTTGTCCGTGACGGTGCTGTTCTTCAGGGTCAGCGTGCCAGCGTTGTTGATCCCACCCCCGGCCCCGGCGGTCGAGTGCCCGCCAGTGATGGTCAGCCCCTGGATGGTCGCTGTCGCGTTGGCGCCCAGCACGCCGGCGCCAGTCACGGTTTGCTGGATGATGGTGTGCCGCGCCCCGGCTCCGGCCAACGTGATGTTGGCGACGATCGCCAGCGCGCCTGAGCCGTCCGTGAGCTTGTACGTCCCGGCAGGGACAGAGACCCGGGTCACGCTGGAGTCCGCGTGGGCGGCATTGATCGCCTCCCGCAGCGAGCATGTCCCACCAGCGGTGCACTGACCCGTGCCGTTGTCGGGATCCTGCGTCGTGGTCACGTGGATCGTGGTCGCGCCGGCGACCGATGCCGCCAGCAGGAACGCCGCCAAGCTGACGAGTCCGGTGCGGCACCCTCGAATCTTCATCCCCTACCCCACCCTGAACGCGTGCTTGGCCGGTGAGGAGGTGCCACCGGGCCCGACCGCCCGGACGAAGAACGTGTAGCTGCCCTTGGCCAGACCGCTGTATTTCTTGGGCGAAGTGCAGGCCGCATAACGCGGCGCCGCTGAGCCCCTGGCCACGGCACATTGTGCGCCGGTGGCGTGCTGAGTCTTGAAGTTGAACGTGGCGCTGTGGCCGCTGATATGGGCCAGCGTGATGGAGACCGACGGAACCCTCGGCACGGTGACGGCATGGCTGATGGCCGCCGCCGAACCGGCGGAGTTCCGGGCCAGCAGACGACACCGCAGTGCATGAGCCTCATCCGGGGGCTTGACCAAATACGTTCTGCCGATCCCCACCGGGGCCCCGTTGCGAAGCCAACTGACCGTCCTGGTGGCCGGCCCGTCCGCGCTCTGAACCGCCGGCAGCAGGCACGTCAGCCGGCTTCCCACCTTCGGTTGCCCGGAGACCCTGGGCAGGCCGACGAGCTTGACCGTTCGGAACTCGAACGCGCCGATGTCGCACCTCGTCCCCTGCGGCCGGAGAATTCCGCGCTGGTCGACGGTGATCGTGATGCCCAGGGGGTCCATGCACCCTGATGGATTCCCGCCGTTGATGGCCGGGCTGCCCGGGAGCAGGGCCACCGTGTCGGTCGGCCCGCCGTGGTTCGTCAGCTGACCGAGCATTGCATCCGTGGACACCTTGTCGCCGGTTTCGTTGAACGCGCACTGGTTCAGGTCCTCCAGGTTGTGGCCCTGCGAGGTGAGCTGCCCGGCGGCGCCGAAGCAGTTCTCCGACCCATGGTCAGCGGTGCCGTCCGCGATGATCGAGTTCTTCACGTTGACGCCGGCTCCGGAGTTGGAGAGGTAGACGTTCCCCCCCTGTCCCGTGGACGTGCCGTTGGCCGTGTTGAACGCCACGGTGGTACTGGCCAGCGTCAGCTGGGCGTGCGCATCCGCGCCCATAAAAATGCCACCGCCGTACCCGTCGCTGTTCCCGAATCCGGACTCCCCCAGGGCCGTATTGCCGGCGATGGTGCTGTTGACCACCGTGACCGGATACAGGCTGTAGATCCCCCCGCCAATTGCGCCCGCGCCGGCACCCCGCTGTGCTGAGTTACCGCTGATCACGCTCCCCACAATCGTCAGCGACCCGCCCGCGCTCTCGGCGATCCCCCCTCCCAGGCCGGGCTCGTTAAACGTCACCATATTGAACTCCATCTGGGAGCCGTCGGCCTCGTTCCTGGTCACCGCGCTGTTCTTGAGGATCAGCGTCCCGCCGCTGGAGATTCCGCCGCCGCCGCTGAGACTGGCGGTGTGCCCACCGGTGATCGTCACGTCCTGGATGGTCACGTCGGTCGAGCCACCCGTGTTGAGCACATTCTGGGTGCTCTCCAATTGCTTGATCACGGTCGTGCGCGCCCCGGCCCCCGACAGCGTGATGTTGGTCGTGATGATCAGGAGACTGTTCTGCGTCAGGTCGTATTCCCCCGCCGGCAGCGAGACCGTGTCCCCGTTCTGGGCTGCGGCCACAGCCTGGCGCAGGGAACACGCCTGATCGGTCGTCCGGCAATTGCCCATATCACCGAATCCGCTGGAGACGTCCTGCTCCGTGGTCACGTGGATCGTGATGGCGGCGCCGGCCGCCGGAGCGCCCAGCAGGGCCGTCGCCACGCAGGCGATGGCCACAGGCCACCCTCGTAGACCCCACGACATCCTCTGGGGCAAGCTAGCGCCTGGTCGGTTCCCCGTCAAACACCCCGACCGACTGCGAGGGCGCCATCCGCCTCCGCCCCCAGGGAGCGGGGACTCCTATCCGATCTTGAACGACTGCCTGGCCGGCACCGAGGTGTGACCAGAACCGATTGCCCGCACGTAGAACGTGTACCTGCCCTTGGTCAGCTTCTTGTAGGTCTTGGGAGAC
>JBJMLC010000057.1:0-55239 GCA_045805485.1 Solirubrobacteraceae bacterium
ACACTCTTTCCTACACGACGCTTTCCGATCTTGGCCGCGTACGGGGCGCAGCTCAAGCTCGGCAAGACCCCCGCGCAGGCGCTTGATTACGTCAAGACGCTGCTCACCAAGAACGTCAGCGTGGAGGACCCGAGCGGAAGCACGGCCATGGCGACATTTACCGGAGGCAAGGGCGACGTCCTTCTGTCCTACGAGAGCGAGGCCATAGCGGCCAAGAAGGCCGGCGAGGACATCGACTACGTCATTCCCAAGCAGACGATCCTGATCCAGACGCCGATAGCCGTCATTTCCAAGAGCTCGCACGTCAAGCAGGCTCAGGATTTCGTCAATTGGCTCTGGACGCCGGCCGGACAGACGATTTGGGCCCAGCAGGGCTACCGCCCGGTCGACTCGTCGGTGGCGGCCAGGTTCTCCAGCACGTTCCCCACGCCGCCCGAGCTGTTCACGATCGACGATCTGGGCGGCTGGAAGAAGGTCAAGGAGCAGTTCTTCGGCTCGTCCGGCGGGTCGGTCACGAAGATCCAGCAACAGGCGGGCTTCCCGACCACATCCAGCTAGCCGGCGAGTGAGTACCACCAGCACGTATGCCGCCGCCCGCGCGACCGTCTTCGGGCGGTTGCGCGGGCGGCGCGGCCAGGGGAGACTGGGTCTCGGCCTGTGCACGCTCTATCTGAGCGTGATCGTCCTGATCCCGTTGGCCGCCGTGGTGACCAAGGCGTTCTCAGGAGGAGTGGGAGCGTTCTTTGACTCGGTCACCACCACCACGAACCTCCAGGCGCTGGCGGTCACGATCGTGGCGTCACTCATCGTGGCCGCGATCGGAGCGGTAATGGGGACCCTGGTGGCCTGGGTACAGGTGCGTGACAGGTTCCCCGGCCAGCGGATCGTCAACAGCCTGATCGATCTGCCGTTTGCCCTGCCCACGATCGTGGCCGGGCTGACGCTGATCGCCCTCTACGGTCCGAACAGTCCTTTCGGGGTGCACCTGGCCTATACGCGCGGCGCCGTGCTCCTGGCCATGCTGTTTGTGACCCTCCCCTTCGTGGCCCGGGCGGTCCAGCCCGTGCTGATCGAGCTCGATCCCGAAGTGGAGGAGGCGGCGGCGTCTCTGGGCGCCTCAAACCTCACCACGTTCCGGCGAATCATCCTGCCCGCCCTGCGGCCGGCCATCGCCTCCGGAGCCGCGCTGGCCTTTGCCCGAGCGGTGGGAGAGTTCGGAGCGCTCGTGCTCCTGGCGGGCAAGATCCAGATCGCCAGCATCGTGATCTTTGCTGACATCGAGAGCGACGCTCCACAGGCCGCCGCATCGCTTTCCGTCGTCCTCCTGCTCATCTCGCTCGTCGTGCTCGTACTCCTGCGCCGCCTCGGGAGCCAGGGTGCGGGTTAGCCGATCCACCACGCTCTCCCTGAGGGGCATCGCGCTCCTCTATCTCACAGTGCTTCTGCTCCTGCCGCTCGGCCTGGTCTTCTTCCGGACCTTCCAGCACGGTTTCGGCGTGGCCTGGAGCTGGATGAGCACGCCGGCCGCGGTGAGCGCTCTGGGTCTGACCCTCCTGATGGCGGTGATCGCCGTGCCGCTGAACACGATCTTCGGCGTGGGGTGCGCCCTGGTCCTCGTGCGGGGCAAGACCAAAGGGCGAGCCATTCTGGATTCGCTTATCGACCTGCCCTTCGTGGTCTCGCCGATCATCGTCGGTCTGGCCTTGATCCTGGTCTACGGTCAGGACGGCTGGTTCGGAAAATGGTTCCAGGACCAGGGGATTCGCATCATCTACTCGCCGACCGGCATGATCCTGGCCACGATCTTCGTCTCCCTGCCCTTCGTCGTTCGGGAGGTGGCGCCCGTCCTCATGGAGGTGGGGACCGAACAGGAGGAGGCGGCAGCAACGCTCGGGGCCTCGCCCTGGCAGACGTTCTGGCGGGTCACCCTGCCCTCGATCCGCTGGGGGGTGGCCTACGGAGTCGTCCTGACGAGCGCTCGCGCCCTCGGAGAGATCGGGGCCGTCCTGGTCGTATCCTCGCTGGTGGCGGGCTCGACCCTTACCCTTCCGCTACTGGTCTACGAACGGGAATCACAGATCGGGCCGCAGGCCATCACGGGCTCTTACGCCGCAGCCACCGAGCTGATCGTGCTCTCGCTGGTCGTGTTGTTGGCCATGACCCTACTCGGCTCACGAAGGAGCACCACCAAATGAGAATTGATGTCAACGACGTGGCCAAGTCATTCGGCGAGTTCGTCGCCCTCAAGGGCGTCTCCCTGCGCGTGGATGAAGGGTCCCTGACAGCTCTTCTCGGCCCCAGCGGTTCGGGCAAGTCAACGCTCCTGCGGGTCATCGCGGGCCTTGAGACACCGGATCAGGGCGCAGTCCTCATCGATGGCCAGGACGTGACCGCAGCCCGTCCTCAGGACCGGGGTATCGGATTTGTGTTCCAGCACTACGCGGCCTTCCAGCACATGAGCGTCCGCGAGAACGTGGCCTTTGGCCTGCGCATTCGCAAACAGCCCAAGCCCGAGGTGAAGGCGCGGGTGGACGAGCTCCTGGAGCTCGTGGGGCTCACCGCCTGGGGCGATCAGCGGCCAGCGCAGCTCTCAGGCGGTCAGCGCCAGCGGATGGCGTTGGCGCGGGCCCTGGCGGTTCAGCCACGCGCACTGCTGCTGGACGAGCCGTTCGGGGCGCTTGACGCCAACGTTCGCACGGAGCTGCGGCGCTGGCTCCGGCGGCTGCACGACGAGCAGGGCGTGACCACGGTCCTGGTCACCCACGACCAGGAGGAGGCCATGGAGGTGGCCGACACGATCGCGGTCATGCACGAGGGCCAGATCGAGCAGACAGGATCACCCAGGGACGTGTACGACGCGCCCGCCAACGACTTCGTCATGGGTTTTCTGGGCCCCGCGGTCACCGTCGGCGGAGAGCTCATCCGCCCCCACGATCTGAAGATCTCGCTCGAGCCCGAGGACGGGACCGTGGAGGCCATGGTCACCCGAGTCGTGCACCTGGGCTTTGAGGTCCGGGTGGAGATCGAGCTGCCCGACGGCAAGCCGGCTCGCGCCCAGCTCACCCGCGCCCAGGCCGGCGAGTTGGAGCTGACCCGGGGGGACATTGTGTACATCAGGGCCCCGGCCGATGCCGGGACGCCGGTCACCGCGTAACCCAGGCCTCCGGGTCCTCGCTCAGCTTCACAATTGACCGGGGCAGGCGCCCGTTGGCGACGTCGGCCAGCGTCACCCGTTCCACCACCGCCCGCAGGCTCTTGCGTACGGCGATCCAGACCTTTGGGAGATCCGCGGCGGCTCCGGGGTAGCTCGACTCCTCCGGCGGGCCGCCCCGAACGGTGGCCAGAGGACCGTCGACGGCCCGGATGACGTCGGCGATCGTGATCTGGTCAGGGGGTCTGGCCAGCCGGAACCCACCCTCGGCGCCACGCTGGCTGCGGACGATCCCGGCATGCCGGAGCTCCCCCAGGATGTTCTCCAGGAAGTTCAACGGGATCCCCTGGGCGTTGGCCACCCGCTCGGCCTTCACCGGGTCGCCGTCGGTGGCCGCGAGCTCGATCGCCGCCCGTACCGCGTAATCCGCCTTGGCTGAGATCCGCACGCCGGAAACTCTACGGTGTGCCGATGCCGGCGGGCGTGCTGGACCGCCCGGGTTGACGCCACCGGGCCTCTGGACCAGAATCCAAGACACACCGAGGACAGGAGATCGTGATGGCGTGGAAACTGGAAGGCTCCTACTTCGAGACGTGCTCGTGCGATGTCATCTGCCCGTGCACGGCCTCAATGGACCTGGGGGCCACGCACGACTGGTGCAGGGTGGTTTTGGTCTTCAATGTGAAGAACGGCCAGGTTGACGGTGTCGACGTGAGCGGGTTGACGGTGGCGGCTGTCGCCGAGACCCCAAAGGTGATGACCGCCGGCAACTGGCGCCTTGGGGTGTTCATCGACGAGGGCGCGTCCGACGAGCAGGCCGAGAAGCTCGGCGCCGTGTTCTCAGGAGCGCTGGGCGGCCCGATGGAGGCGCTGGGACCTCTGGTAGGCGAGAACCTGGGAGTGGAGCGAGCCCCGATCGAGGTCAGCGAGGACGGAGTGCGGCACTCGATCCAGATCGGCGACTCGGTCGACTTCGAGATCGAGGACATCGTCCCGTTCGGATCCGAGAGCGGCCAGCCGGCGCGCCTGACGGGTGTCTTTCACCCGGCCGGGCAAGAGCTGACGGTGGCCCGGGCCACGCGCTCGAAAATCGACGCCTTCGGAATCCAGTACGAAGGCAACTCGGCCTTCTCAACGTCCCAGTTCTCGTGGGCCGCCTGAGGTCGTGAGCCCAGGTCAGGTCTTTTCCGAGGCCCGGGCCAGGCTGGCGCTCGTCCTGCTGCTCGTCCTGGCCGCGATCGCCTGGTGGTGGACCGCCGAGCGTATGGCGGGTATGGATGCCGGACCCGGCACGGACCTGGGCACGCTGGCCTGGTTTGAAGGAATCTGGATCGTGATGATGGCCGCCATGATGTTCCCCTCGCTGGCTCCGACGGTGGGGCTGTTCGCCCACATGACCCGCCCTGGCATCGTCCGGCCCGCGATATTCACCGGCTCCTACGTGCTCGTCTGGGGCGCCGCGGGGCTTGTCGCCTACGCGATTTTTGCCGCCGGACGGAGTGCACTGGGTCCGCAGCTTGCCTGGTCGCAGGGCGGCCGCTGGCTGGCTGGCGGCATCCTGGCGATGGCGGCGATCTATGAGCTGACACCGCTCAAGAACGTGTGCCTGGCCAAATGCCGCAGCCCGCTTGGGTTCCTGCTCGGCAGTTGGCGTGACGGCTCCGTCGGCGCGCTGGAGATGGGTGCGCGACACGCCGCCTGGTGTCTGGGCTGCTGCTGGGCGCTGATGGCCGCGCTGTTCGCGCTGGGGGTCATGAGCCTCACCTGGATGGCCGTCGTGGCCGCCCTGATCGCGTTGGAGAAGACACTGCCCTGGCGCCGCACAGCCACGTACGGGACGGCTTTCATCCTGTTGGTCATGGCGGTTCTGGTGGTCGCTGTGCCCCATGACATGCCGGGCCTGGTCATCCCCCACGGCCAGTCCGGCATGATGAAGGCCATGGGCGCAATGCCCTGACAGCCGACCCGGCTGGAAATCCCTTGGCAGTGGACAGATCAGGCACCAGACCTCCCCGACTAGCGCCGCGAGCCGGTCAGGTCGTCCTGGCCCCCGCGTCGACCGACCTCGCACCCGTCGAACAGGTCCAAAGCCTTCACCGCCTGAGTGATCCGGCACTTTCGGAGCTGGGCCTGGAGGAGCTGCTGGACGAGCTGCTGGTGCGCGTCCAGGAGGTGCTGGCGGTGGACACGGTGGCCATCCTGCTCTACGACGAGGAATCCCAGCAGCTGGTGGCCCGGGCCGCGAAGGGCATCGAGGAAGAGGTGGAGCAAGGGGTCCGGATCCCAATCGGGAGGGGGTTCGCCGGCCGGATCGCGGGTGAGCGGGTGGCCGTTTTCATCGGTGACGTCGACCACGCGGACATCATGAACCCGATCCTGCGTGAGAAAGGGATCCGCTCGCTGCTGGGGATCCCGCTGATCGTGGAGGGCAACCTGATCGGCGTGCTCCACGTGGGCTCGCTGCAGCCCCGGACGTTCGGGCCGCGAGACCTGGCCGTTCTCCAGGTGGCCGCCGCGCAGGCGGCACCGGGAATCGAGCGGGCCCGCCTGTACTCGGCGCTGGAGAACGAGCACCGGGTGGCCACTCTCCTTCAGCGCAGCCTGCTCCCCCGCCAGCTCGTCAACATCGCCGGCGTGTCGGCGGCCGCCCGCTACATGCCGGCCTCCCACGAGGTGGGCGGCGATTGGTACGACGTCTTCGAGCTGCCTCGGGGTCGTTTCGGGATCGCCATAGGCGATGTGGTGGGGCATGGACTGAGGGCCGCGGCGTTGATGGGGCAGCTGCGGACGGCCCTCCGCTCCTACGCGCTGGAGGATCACGCCCCCGGCCGGACGCTGCAGCTCGTCGACCGGTACATGCGGACCATGTCTGAACCGTCCATGGCCACCGCGGCCTACGCGGTACTGGACCCGGAGACCGGCGCACTCCGGCTGGCGAGTGCGGGGCACCTCCCGCCGCTCGTTACGGGTATCGGCGACGGACGGATCATCGACGTGGCGTCCTCCCCCCCGCTGGGTGCCTTTCCCTACTCCAGCTGGTCCGACCAGGAGGACTCGCTGACCGACGGCGAGACGATCCTCTTCTACACCGACGGCTTGGTGGAGCGGCGCGGGACGGCGCTGACGGCGAGCATCGACAGGCTGCTTTTCAGAATCGCCGAGGCGTCTTCGGCCGAGGAGGCCTGCGAGCTCGCCGTCGACCACCTCGCTCCCTTCGGGCGAGATGACATCGCGGTGGTGGCCCTCCATTACGCAGCACTACCGGCGGAGCTGACGCTCCGCCTGCCCGCCGAACCGCCCGTCCTGGCTGACGTCAGGCGCACCCTGCGCCGCTGGCTACACAACCAGAACGTGACCGAGGCCGAGATGAGGGAGATCGTGCTGGCCGTGAACGAGGCGTGCGCCAACGCCATCGAGCACGCCTACTCGCCGGCCCAGGCGGAGTTCGAGGTCAGGGCCAGCCGTGACGACGGCCAGCTGGCGTTCGTGGTCGCTGACCAGGGCGCGTGGCGCAGCCCCCGGGGCCAGCACCGCGGACGTGGGCTGACGGTCGTCCGCGCGGCCATGGACGATGTCGAGATCAACTCCACAGACAGCGGGACGCAGGTCGTGATGCGCAAGCGGCTGGCCCCATGATGCTGGCCGACGTCGAGATCAGTGTTGAGGACTCAGTCGTGATCGCTCAGCTGGCCGGCGAGATCGACCTCTCCAACGCCAACGGCATGGAGGAGGCCATCGCGGCGGCCACGCCGAACCATGCTCTCACTCTGGTGGTCGATCTGAGCGCTCTGGAGTACATCGACAGCGCCGGCATCCAGCTCATCTACCAGCTGCGGGAGCGCGTGGGAGTCCGCGGGCAGGATCTCAAGCTGGTCATCCCGCCGAGCTCGCCGGCCGCCGACGCACTCCGACTGGCCGGAGTAATGGGCCAGCTGGAGGTCTCCGGCAGCCTGGAGGAGGCAACCCAATAATTTTCCGCCATCGGGGGTAGCCTGGGCGCGATGAGATCGTTTCGCAAGAACCTCGGGAAGAAGGCTGTGAAGGCCACCGCGCGCCACTCGTGGCGTGGGTTCGCCGGCAAGGCACAGCGCCGCCCCATTCGGAGCGCGAGTCTGTTGACGGCCGGCGGAACGTTCGGCCTGATGGCCGGATGGCTGGCTGGTCGCAAGACCGCCTGACACGGCCGGCAGCACCGCCTGGCACCGCTGGCGATACCGCCTGAGACGGCCGGCAAAGCTAAGGACGGCCCGTCCGTTTGCCCCGGCCGGTGCGCCCTGCCGCGAGCTTGCCCAACGGGGCCAGACCCGGCCACACGTATGACGCCCGGAGCAGGGTGCCGCGCCAGGGAGGAATGGCCAGGAAAGGCCTGGGGTGCAGCAGGAGCTCGTCCAGACCACTGGCCAGCCGGGAGCCGCCCGACGACGCCTCCACAGCGGCGAGGGGGTCGTGTCCATCACGCCGCTCTGGCAGAAGGTTCTTGCCCAGGCAGAGGCAGGACACGGTGAGCGAACTCAGCCCCGCCTCCTGGAGGTCGGCCAGCGTACCCAGGCTGAAGGCCACGGTGGCGTGGCTGGCTGCTGAGTACAGGGCCTGACCGGGGGCCGGGAGCAGTCCGGGAAGCGCCACCACGTTCACCACCTGTCCGCGACCCGCCGCGCGCATCAGCTCCAGCGCGGCCAGTGTTCCGTTGATCATGCCGGCCAGGTTGACCTCCAGGACCCCCTGGCGCGTCCGCTCGGCAAGCTCCCAGGCGGGACCGTGCACGACCGCGCCGGCGTTGTTGACCCAGACCTCGAGCGACCCCGCCCGCCGGCGCGTCCTGGCGGCCGCCGCCCGGCAGGCCGCGGGGAGGCGGACGTCGACCGCGGAGCCGAATGACGGGGGTCCGAGAGCGTCCGCCGCGCGGGCCGCCACGCCGGCATCCAGGTCTGTCACGTGTACCGGGTGCCCCCGTGCCGCCAGAGCCTGGGCGACGGCGAACCCCGCTCCGTGCCCTATGCCCGTGACCAGCGCCCCGCCCGGGACGATCGGCTCATCCTGCGCCTCGGCTCCTCCCGTCCTCTCCTCTCCGCGCATGTCGCCGGGTACGCTAACCGCCTTGGATGGATGTGACCTGGAACGCGTGTCAGCGGATCGGCCACGGCGGCGCCAGCGCGCTTGCGCCGGCCAACACGCTGGCCTCGTTTGACGCCGCGCTCGACGTGGGGGTCGACATGGTGGAGTTCGACCTCCGAGGCCGGCAGGGCGAGCTGATCCTGGCCCATACCGCACTGCACGCGCGCTTGAACGGCGGGGTCAGACTCGTCCAGGCTCTGGCCCACCTGAGAACGCCGAAGTTCGCAGATCTCGAGCTCAACGTCGATGTCAAGCACCCGGGTTGTGAGGCCGGTCTGCTGGAGGCCCTGCGGGCAACCGGACTGCTGGAGCGAACGCTGATCTCCTCGCAGGTACCGGTCGTCGTCGACCGACTGCGGGCACTGGAGCCTCAGGCGCGGCTCGGGATCTCGGTCGGAGGTCGGATCGCCCGCCTGAGTCGACGCTGGGGAGACTGGCGCCGGCACGTGCTGGGCGGCCTGGCCGCGGGGCGGTGGGACGCGGTGATGGCCCAGTACCGTCTCGTCGACGGCTCACTGCTCCAGGAAGTCCAGGAACGGGACGGACAGCTCTACGCCTGGACGGTCAACCAGCGATCCCTGATCCACCGCCTCCGGGCGCTCGGGGTCCACGGCATCACCACGGCCGATCCGAGATTGTTCGCCTGATCAGCCGCATGCGCCGCGACCCGGTCAATGAGCTGGTCGGTCCTCCCGATCACGGGAGGATCTACGAGCAGGACGCCCGAACCGGGTTTGCCGACTGCGCCCCCTCAGGGCGCATGCGGCTCGATGCTCTGGCGCGGTGGCTCCAGGACGTGGCCTACGCGGACGTGGAGGATGCCGGAATGGCCACCCTGGCCGTGTGGGTGGTCCGCCGGACGCGGATCCACGTCCGCAGGTTCCCCCGGTTCGGCGAGAGATTCGTGGTCAGAACGTTCTGTAGTGGACTGGGCCGGATGTGGGGTGAGAGGCGAACCACGATCCGGCGCCCTGGACAGAGCGAAAGTGACGTGGAGACAGTCGCCATATGGGTCCATCTGGACCCGGTGAGCTGGCGCCCAGCGCCGTTCAGCTCGCAGGAGGCCGACCTGTACGGTTCGGCGGCTGCGGGACGTAGGGTGAGCGCCCGCCTGCGTCACCCCGGCCCTGATTCGAGCAGCCAGTCCGGAGCCTGGACCTTCCGAGCGATCGACCTCGACATCGCCGGCCATGTCAACAACGCCGCCTACTGGGAGCCCCTGGAGGAGGAATTGCTGGCCGGGCCTGAGCCGGAACAGATCGACGCTGAGATCGAATTTCGCACCCCGTGCCAGCCCGGCGAAAAACAGCTGTTGCGCCACGGAAGCCGGCGCTGGATCGTGGCCGGCCTCCAGACACATGCCTCGATCCTGGTTGCCGATGCTCCCGCCCTGACCGGGTGAGGCGCCGGCTCAGTGCAGCCAGGCCGGCCCGAGGCCAAAGATGGCCGCGATGGCCAGGCCGGCGACCAGCAGCGCGCCCGCGCGGCGCGTGTGGGTGAAGCAGAAGGCGGCAAACCACAGCGGCCACACCGGGAATCCCCGCGGCGGTCGCTCAGGCCGAGGGCGCTCCAGCGCGTTCAGCGCGCGGACCAGCAGCGGAAGGGCTCCGAAGCTGGCCAGGGCCGGCCAGGGCAGCGCCTCGATCGCCACGCACAGCCCGACCGCAATGTAGAAGGCGATCATCAGTCCCTCGGTGGCCAGGCGAGCCCGCTGCTCGCCCAGCATCACGGGCAGCGTCCGCACCTCCGCAGCCTCATCCCAGGGCAGCTTGTCGATGTGCTTCCCCATCAGGACCGCGGTGCACAGGAGGCCGTATGGCACCGAGGCCGCCCACACCTGCCAGGGGATCGTCCCGGTGGCGGCGTAGTACGTGCCCGCGATCATCAGCGGACCCCAGACCAGGAACACGTCAAGCTCACCGAGTCCATGCTTCTTGAGCCGAAGCGGCGGCGCCGTGTAGGCCACGTTCAGGACCACTCCAGCCACCCCGAGGACCAGTACCACCCAGCCCCGAGCCCCCACCAGTACGGCCAGGATGACCAGGTCGGCCACGGTCACCGCCACCGCGGCCCGGATCAGGCCATCCCGGCTGACCATTCCGGAAAGGATGGGATGCGGGGCATAGAGGGCTCGCGGGTACTGGCTGGTGTCCAGACCCGTGTCGGTGTCCAGCAGGTCATTGAGCAGGTTGTTCGACACGTGGGCCAGAACGATCCCGATAAAGGACAGGATGTACCAGCCGAGGGCGAAGTCCGGGTGCCGCACGGCCAGCAGACCCGCCACAGCGCCCGCGGTCAGCGTCATGGGCAGGACACCGGCGCGGGTGATGACCAGCCACCGCGACACGACATCGAGCTCGCCCGCGGGCGGGTTGACCGTGCTCAGTGC
This sequence comes from Solirubrobacteraceae bacterium, assembly GCA_045805485.1. Lineage (GTDB taxonomy): Bacteria > Actinomycetota > Thermoleophilia > Solirubrobacterales > Solirubrobacteraceae > Palsa-465. The sequence goes on from JBJMLC010000057.1 coordinate 10,656, forward strand.
ATGGCGCCAGCGGGCCAGCCGTCCGGGAGCGTGGATCGACGGGGCGGTCTCGCTCGCCGGGTTAAGGGGCGCGGTCTCGCTCAAGGCGTCGTGCCTGGGGGTGAAAACCGGCATCGTCACCCCAGACGGTATCCAGGTAGGTTTGCGGAATGCAATACCGCCCGCTCGGCCGCACCGGCGTGAAGGTCAGCCCGCTATGCCTCGGAGCCATGATGTTCGGGGCCTGGGGCAACACAGATCACCAGGACTGCGAGAGGATCATCCACCGGGCGCTGGACGCCGGAGTCAACTTCATCGACACCGCGGACGTCTACTCCCGGGGCGAGTCAGAGGAGATCGTGGGACAGGCGCTGACTCAAGGGCGCCGGGACAACGTGATCCTGGCCACCAAGGTCCACGGCTCGATGGGTGATGACCCGAACCAGTTCGGAAACTCGCGCCGCTGGATCACGATGGAGGTTGAGAACAGCCTCCGGCGGCTGAGGACCGACTGGATCGACCTGTACCAGATTCACCGCCCGGAGCACGACACCGATATCGAGGAGACGCTGGGCGCCCTGAGCGACCTGGTTCACGCCGGAAAGGTCCGATACGTCGGTTCCTCCACGTTCCCGGCCAGTCAGATCGTGGAAGCCCAGTGGACGGCCCGCGAGCGCGGGCTTGAGCGGTTCGTGTCCGAGCAGCCCCCCTACTCGATGCTCATCCGGGCGGTCGAAGCCGACGTGCTTCCAACCTGCCAGCGCCATGGCCTGGCCGTCATCCCCTGGAGTCCCCTGGCCGGCGGATGGCTGAGCGGCAAATGGCGGTTGGGGGCTGATGACCTGACATCGCGCCGGTCGGCGATGCTGCCGCAGCGCTACGACCTCTCGCTGCCGGGCAACCAGCGCAAGCTTGAGGCGGCCGACGCCCTGGGCAAGCTGGCCGACGAGGCGGGGATGACGCTGATCGAGATGGCGCTCGCCTTCGTGATCCGCCACCCGGCGGTGACGGCAGCCATCATCGGGCCGCGGACGATGGAGCACCTGGAGTCACAGCTTCAGGCCGCGGACGTCGGGCTGTCTGATGAGCTCCTTGACCGGATCGACGAGGTCGTGCCTCCGGGAAGCAATGTGAATCCAGCCGACACGGGGTGGCAGAACCCGGCGCTGGAGCGGGCGGTGCGCCGGCGCTGAGCCAGCTCGGCACCGGACGACAGAGCACAACTTTACGTCCGGGGACCCGTTCATCCTCTGTGAGAACGGATGCACTGCGCGGTCGAGGAGGGAATCTGGTGCCTGACGCAGACCTGAGAGGCCTGGCGCCCAGTGAGTACCTGAGCGCACTGGTGTACGAGTTGCTGGACGCCCACGAGGACACGATGCGCCTGGCCGACGAATTGTGCGAGGAGGAGCGCTGGGCGGCCCACGTGGATTACCTACGTGACCTGCAGCGAGTGGGGCGCGAGCGGCTCGCCCGCGTGGGCGCGGTGGCGGCGGAGCGTTAGATTGCTCGCACCGTCACTCTCCAGAAAGGCATCGCATGCCAGATCGCGCCGCACTCGTCACCGGAGCCTCCCGCGGAATCGGACTCGCCCTCGCCGAGGCGCTTGGTGAGGCCGGATTCGGCCTGACCCTCGCTGCCCGCAAGCCCGACTCCCTGGAGCAGACGGCGCAGCAGCTGCGTGAGAAGGGTCTGGAAGTGGAGTTCGTGGCCGCCAACATGGCCGACGAGGAGGGCATTCGCGAGGTGGTGAACCTCCACCGGGAGCGCTACGGCCGCCTGGATGTCCTGGTCAATAACGCCGGCGTGGGCATAGGGGCTCAGGCCGGCGAGCAGCAGACCAAGTTCGTCGACCTCCAACTGGACGTGAACCTGCGCGCGGTCATCCTCTTCTACCGGGAGTGCATGGAGATGCTCCGGGCCGCCGGGGCCGAGCATCAGCAGGCGCTGGTGGTCAACCTGGCGTCGATCGCCGGCAAGTCCCCGTCGCCCTGGCTGTCGGTCTACTCGGCCACCAAGGCCGCGGTGGTGGGCTACACGCAGGCCATGAACAAGGAGCTCGGCTCCGAGGGCATCAAGTCGGTCGCCTTCTGCCCGGGATTCGTGGACACGGACATGACGGAGTTCGTGCGGGGCACCGTGCCCCAGGAGGAAATGCTGAAGACGAGCGACATCGCCGAGGCGCTGCGCTTCCTGCTGCGTGTGTCGCCCGCCTGCGTGGTGCCCGAGATCATCTTCGGGCGCCCCGGGGAAACGGTCTAGCCGCGCCGGGCCCAGCGGGAACCATCCACACGGTCGGACACTCCACCCGTCCGATCCAGGAGCTGCTGTCGATCCTCCAGGCCGCCTCGGTCCGCGTGCTGGTGGACGTGCGCACCGTGCCTCGCTCCGGGCGCCATCCGCAGTTCGGGGGCCCTGTCCTGGCCGAGACGCTGGCCGCCGAGGGGATCGAGTACCGGCACGAGCGTGCCCTGGGCGGCTTCCGGCGGCCCCGCCCTGGCTCAGGCAATACGGGCTGGCGTCAACCGGCCTTTCAGGGGTACGCCGACCACATGGCCGACCCGGATTTCGACCAGGCACTCGAGCGGCTGGAGTCAGTGGCCCGCGAGCGGCCCACGAGCATCATGTGCGCGGAGGCGCAGTGGTGGCGCTGCCACCGGCGGCTGATCGCCGACGCGCTCACCGTGCGGGGATGGCGGGTGCTGCACCTGGGGCTGGGTGGCGAGCCCGCCGAGCACGAGCTCACGCCGTTCGCCGTGGTGGAGTCAGATGGATCGCTGTCCTATCCGCCTGCTCAGGGGAAACTGGAGGTGGGCGATCCCTCCGTTGGCTAGCATCGGTGCCCAGGCAGGGAAAGGCGCCACCAGGTTCTCGACGCCTGCGCTACGACCGGGACGCTCGTGGCCGCTGGCAGAAGGGACACTTACCGTGCCCCCACATCTTGCGCAGTGGTTCGCGAGCCCTCGCCGCGTGGTCCGGCTGGCCCCGTGGCTGGTGGTCGGGGCGATGGGCACACTGGTTGCTCCCGGGGCGCAAGCGGCCGGGTCGCGCTGCCTGGCGCGTCCGTCAGCCCGCGGCGAATGGCCGGTGTACGGGCACGACCTGGCCAACACCCGCAACCAGAACCGGGAGCGGGCCATCGGCCCGAAGAACGTGGGGTCGCTGTCGGCGGCCTGGGTGTTCTCCACCTCGACCTACGGCGATGCGTCCGGGTTCAACACGACGCCTGTGGTCTCCGGGGGGTGTGTGTTCATCGGCTCCTCGGCCGGAACCCTGTACGCCATCGATGCCGGCAGCGGCCACCTGGTGTGGAAGCGTCATCTCGCGGTTCCCTCTCCCGGTCTGGGTGGGGCAATCGTGGGCGCTCCGGCGGTACACGGCTCCGCGGTCATCTGGCCGGTGGACCAGACCGGCGGACCGTACGTGATCGCCCTGAGCCGCCGTTCAGGAGCGGTGCTCTGGCGGAGCAAGCCCCTGATCTCCACCTCGGGCTACTACACGAATGCCAGTGCGACGGTGGCCGGCGGCCTGGTGGTGGTCGGCTACTCCGACCCCGAGGGCAATGATGTGGGGTCAGGCGGCTTCGCTCTGCTCAACCCTGACACCGGCGCGATCGTCAAGGTGACGCCCACCGTCTCCCGCGCCGACCAGAAAAAGGGCTATGCGGGGGGCGGGCTGTGGGACACCCCGGCGTTCGACCCGGCCACCGGGTTCCTGTACTACGGGACCGGGAACCCGGATTCCAAGACCAAGCAGGATCGCAACACAGATGCCATCGTCAAGGTGGACCTCAACCGGCGGCTTCCGAACGGGCGGCCGAACCCCCATGTCGGCGAGATCGTCGCCGCCTACCCGGGCAACTCCGACCAGTACACCGACGCTCTTCATGTGGCGGCCCAGACGCCGGCCTGCGTCGCCTCCGACAGCTCGGGTGCCCCCTGGCCCCTGGATGACCCGGTGTGCGGGCAGCTCGACCTTGACTTCGGCGCATCGCCGAACCTGTTCACCAGCTCGTCAGGGGTCAAGCTCGTGGGCGACCTGCAGAAGGCGGGCGTGTATCACGTGGCCAATGCCCGGACGATGGCCCCGGCCTGGCACCAGAACGTGGGCGGGCCCTGTGCGGCCTGCAATGCCGCCTCGACCGCCTTCGATGGCAGCTCGGTGGCCGTGGTCGGGACCCCGGGGAGCACTCTGTTCTCCCTGGGCCGAAACGCCGGCTCGGTGCAATGGGCGAGCCCGCTGGCTGACGGCCTGCATTACCAGTCGACCAGTGCGGCCCACGGCGTCGTCTATGCGGTTGACAACGACGGCTTCCTGAACGCCTTTGACGCCAGTACCGGAGCCCCGTTGTTCAAGCATCAGCTGAGCGCCGATACGGGGAGCCCCACCGGCGGCGGACTCACCAGCAACGGCGTCTCAATCGCCGAGGGCGAGGTGCTGGTGGCGGCCAGCTCCGCAAACGGAGCGGCCGCATCAGCAGGGGCTTCAACCGGACAGGGGCCTGGTGCGTATGTCGTGGCGTACAGGTAACAGCTAAGGTTCTGGACCCGTGGCGAAGACGCTTGACCCCATCTTGAGGGTGGGCAGCGTCGTCTTCGAGCTGGATCGTTTCGAGCTGGTCGGCGGCGACACCTACACCGTGCAGGGCCGCTGGTTCGGCGTACGCGGCCGGCGATTCATCCGGCCGACGCTGACCGCGCTCGTGGAGGACCACTCCGTGCGCGTGCTGGCCGACCTGGAGCACAAGCCGTGGGCGGCCGAGGACGGCCAGCCATGGGAGGCTGTGTTTTCCAGTCGCCAGGTGGACGGGAAGATCCTTCAGGCCGAGCTGGCGGTGGCTCCTGACCTCCTGATCACGCTGCCCTCGCCGGGGGAGCCGACGGGCGGCGAGCAGACGACGCTGCCGGCCGGCGCTGACGCCGAGAGCCGCCGGCGCGGTGCCCGTCAGGAAAAGCCGGGCCTGCCCCGGGGCAAGTCCGCCCCATCGCAGGAGGCGCCCCCCGCAGCGCCGGACACCCCCGACGCCGATCGGCTGTCTGCGCTGACGCGGGATCTGGCCAAGGCGCGGAAGGCCGAGCGGGATCTCCGGCACCACCTTGACCGTGCGCAGGCGCAGAAGGCCGAGGCGGCGGCCCGGATGGATGAGGTGCTGGGCAACCTGAGCCGGGCCATGCGCGAACGCGACGACGCCCAGGCGGCGCGTGACGAGGCGCTCGCCGAGCGGGAGGAGCTTGGCCGCGAGCGCGATCACATCAAGGACGAGCGCGACGCCGCCCGGCGGGAGGGCGCGGCAGTCGCCGATGAGCGTGACCAGATCGCCGCCCAGCGTGAGGCCGCGCTGCGCGACCGCGATGAAGCTTCCCAAGCCCGTGAGCGGGCGCTGGCATCACGTGATCATGCGCTGCAGACCAGCGAGGCCGGGGCCGTGGCCACCGACGAAGCGCTGGGCCAGCGCAGCGCCGCCCTGGAGGCGCAGACCCAGGCGCAGACAGAGCGCGACGCGGCCCTGGCGTCTCTGGCGCAAGCCGAGCTGGAACGCGACGGGGCGCTGACGGCCCGCGATCACGCCGTGGGAGAGCAGGAATCCCTCCGCACCACCGTCGATCGTCTGCAGTCAGAGCTGGCGCATCAGGCGTCCACGCATGGAGCGGCCATGGTGATGCGCCGGGCCGTTCAGGAACCTCCCTTCTACCGACCCCACCCCCGGGTGGTCTCCCGCGCCCTGGCCATCATCGGCCTGCTGGCCGTCGTCGTGGTCCTCCTGATCGTCCTGCAGGTCGTCTAATAGCCCCATCAGCGGGGCCAGGAGCCCCTATGGCGGGGCCCAGGGGCGCAGTACGATTCATTGATGTTCGGGCGCACCTGGGAACCCGCGACGGCCAGGATCGTCGCCAAGACGTTCAAGGAGGGCGGAGAGAGGTCAGGCGTGTGGGAGTACGTCGCCGACATCACGCCCTCCTCCGGGGCGCCATTTCGGACCACGCTGCATCAGCCGCACCTCATGAACCATGTGGTGTGGCTCCAGGAAGGCGAGGTGGTGCGGGCGCTGGCCGACGTCAGGCACCAGCGGGCCAAGTTCGATCGCTCTGATCCCAGGGTGACCGGAAAGGACAAGCCCAGCGACAAGGAGGCCTTCGAAACCGCGCTTAATGAGCCTCCAGGGTCGCCGCCGGTGGACACATCCTCCAGCCATGAGTAAAGGAGTGCCGTGGGACTGCTAGGCCGAGATCAACCGGGTGGAACCCGCTATCGGATGCGGGAGAAGCTCTTCTCAATAGGTGACGATTACTGGATTGAGACCGACGACGGCAAGCGCGCATTCAAGGTGAACGGCAAGGCGCTGCGAATCCGGAAGACATTCATCCTGGAGAGCCCGCAGGGCGAAGAGCTGCTCAAGATCCAGGAGCGGCGGCTCACTATCCGGGACACCATGAAGGTCGAACAGGGCGGCCACACGGTGGCCACGATCAAGAAGGCACTCGTCTCTCCCCTGCGACACCGGTTTGCCATCAACGTGGAGGGCGGTGAGGACCTGAGCGCCAAGGGCAACATCACCGCGCACGAGTACAGGATCGAGCGCGACGGCAAGAGGGTGGCCGAGGTCTCCAAGCGCTGGTTCCGGATTCGAGACACGTATGGGATCGAGATCGCCCCCGGAGAGAACGACGCTCTGATCCTCGCCACCACAGTGTGCATAGAAGAGATGGGTCGGGGCGAGTAGCCGGCGGGCTGCTGCGGCGCCCTGGCACTAGTCGAGCTCGCGCGGGATGACGAACGCGTCGAGCTGGGGCCCTCCGGGCTCAAGCGCTGCCCATGGGCCCACAAACGACAGCGTGGCCAGGGCTCCGGTGGGGAACTTCCTGCTGCTCAGCTCGCTACCCGGGGCCAGCTCGATGGCCAGCTCCTGCATGGCCGGGTTGTGACCCACGAGCATCACCGTCTCGGCGTCCTCAGGCAGGCGCCGCAGGCGCTCCAAGAGCTGGTGCGCCGAGGCACCGTAGAGTCCGGACTCCAGGCGAATCTCGCCTGAGGGGGCGACGAGGTCGACCGTTTCCCGGGCTCGCTGCGCCGAGGAGCAGAGCACCAGCGAGATGCTCAGGTCCTGGTCAGCAAGGTGCGCCGATATTCGCTTCGCCGCCCTACGTCCGCGCGGTGCCAGCGGACGATCGTGGTCAGACAGCGTGGGATCGTCCCAGCTTGACTTGGCGTGGCGGAGCAGGAGTAGGCACTTGGCCACGGGCGTCACTGGAGGTATGATGGCTCAGCTGGGACCGCGCAACCAGGGAGCTTCTGTTGGGTCCAATTCGTCGACGTCTCACCTTCGCAAACGTCATGTCGGTGACGGCGGTGTTCATCGCGCTGAGCGGCGGGGCGTACGCGGTCATTCGCGCTCCCTCGGCGGGAAGCGGCCATCGGATCTTCGTGTGCATCCAACCCTCGGATCATGAGCTGATGGCCGTAAGCCAGGACGACACGTGTCCCGGCGGCGGCAAGCCAATACCTCTGAGCGAGCGAGGCCTGCGCGGGCCCGCCGGTCACCAGGGAGCCAGAGGGCCCCGGGGACCGAGGGGACCCAGGGGGAGATCGGGCCACGACGGAGCAACAGGACCTCGCGGTCCGAAGGGCGGCAACGGCCAGAACGGCGCCACCGGCCCCCGAGGACCGGGCGGCATCACCGGCTCGACCGGGGCCACCGGGGCTCGCGGTCCCGCTGGTGCCACGGGCCCGGCGGGCGCCACCGGGGCACGCGGTGTGACCGGTTCAACCGGACCTGCCGGGGCAACCGGTTCAACCGGACCCACCGGACCCACCGGTCCCACCGGATTCGCCGGGGTGACCGGGGCCACGGGTCCCACTGGGGCCACCGGGTCCACTGGCGCCACGGGCGCCACCGGCGCCAGTGGCGCGATCGCGTAGTCACACCGACGAGTCGCCCACTGTGCCGCCGCACCTTGGCGAAGAAGCGGCAATCGCCGGCGCCTAGGTCATCTGCGGCGGCCCGACGCTTGACCCGGCTCCAGGGCAGTCGGGAGGGGGCTGGGCCAGTCCTGCCTTCGACTCCTGGCTCTCAAGATGGCCGCCGGGCGGCCCTGGGTAATCGCTATGCCCAGTAGAAGCACCATCGCGCCCACCAGCTCGTTCCACTGCAGGGACTCGCCCAGGACGGCAGCCCCCAGGATCGTGGCCACAACCGGGATCACGTAGGTCACGGTGGAGGCGATCGCCGAGCCGCGGGCACGGATGACCGCATAGTTCAGCGCGTAGGCCAGACCCGAGCCCAGGGCACCCAGAGCCAGCAGGCTGCCCCAGCCCTGGAGGCCGATATGGGTCGTGGGCGTGCTGCTGAGCGGAAGGAAGAGCGCCAGCACGACAACCGCACACGTGAGCTGGCAGGCTGACAGGACCACTCCGCTCTCGCTCCGGCTGGCCAGATAGCGTCGGGTGTATGGGAAGCCGAGGCCGTAGCACAGGGCCGCACCCGCGCAGGCCAGGTGTCCCACGAGCTGTCCGCCGCCCAGGCCCCGCCATGGGCCTAGGAGCAGGGCCACGCCTCCGAACCCCACCATGATGCCCACGACCCGAGCCCGGTTGGGCCGCTCCTCCGGGAAGGCCAGGAGCAGGATGATCAGCACCCAGAGGGGAGTTGTGGCGTTCCACAGCCCGGCCACGATCGAGGAGACATGCTGCTCGCCGAAGGCAAAGAGCGTGAACGGGGCCGCATTGAAGAGGGCAGCCGCGACCAGGCAGTGCAGCCAGACCCGACCGTCGGTGGGGAAGCGCTCGCGGCGCCACAGGACCAGCAGCACCAGCGTGAGGGCCCCCAGCGTCACCCGTCCGAAGGCCACCCAGACCGCTGGCCAGTGGCGGCCCAGGACCTTGATGAACAGGAAGCTCGAGCCCCAGATCAGCGAGATCAGGAGGAACTGGGTCTTCCAGGCGCTCTGGGTCTGGGTCACGGGCATAGAACGATTGTGGCGGGGGCGTGTGTGATAGTGGCCACAGAGGTGCGCTCGTATCACGGGGCACGCAGTAGCATCGGCCGACCGGTCAGCGAGGGCAGCGAGGAGAGAATGACGGCAACCCGACGTGACGTGGACAACGCCGACCTGAACAACACCCGAGTCGGCGAGCGTGAGCTGTGGCTGGATGGACCGCCGCATGAGCTGTTCCGGCGGCTGCGATCCGGGTGTCCGGTGCACTGGACAGACGGGGTCACCGAGTACCCAAAGGAAGCCGGCTTCTGGTCGATCACCCGGGCCGATGACATCCATGCGGTCAGCCGGGACTGGAAGACCTATTCCTCCGAGCTGGGCGGCGTGACCGCTGTCACCGAGGGCTTCCCGGTCGAGCTGTCCCGCGCGATGTTCATCGGGATGGACCCGCCCAAGCACGACCGCCTGAAGATGCTCTTCCAGGCCGGCTTCACACCGAAGCGGATCGCCGCCCACGAGTCCGCGATCCGTGAGATCACAACCGGGGTGCTCGATCGCCTCCAGGGACGGGACACATGCGACCTGGTCACCGACGTGGCTCAGCCCGTCGTCTCCAGGGTGATCGGGAGCTTCATGGGCATTCCACCCGAGGACGACGCGGTATGGGCCACGCTCATGAACGCCGCCCTGGGCACCGGGGACAGCGACCTCAACCCCTACGGGGTGGAGGGGATCATGGAGAAGGTCATCCCGGAGATCTTCGAGCGCTGCCAGAAGCTGATCGCCGAACGGCGTGAGACCCCCACCGAGGACCTGCCCTCCGTGCTCGTGCACGCCGAGGTCGAGGGTGAGCGGTTGGAGGAACACGAGATCGTGATGGGCTTCTTCCTGCTCGTGGCGGCCGGCAACGACAGCACCAAGGCCACGTACTGCAGCGGGATGCGCGCTCTGATGGAGAATCCTGATCAGCGCCAGCTGCTGCTGGATGACCCCTCGCTCGTCCCGGCGGCGGTCGAGGAGTCGCTGCGCATGTTCCCCGCCTTCGCGCACTTCCGTCGGACCACGACGTGCGAGACCGAGCTGGCCGGACAGCGGATCGGCAAGGGCGAGAAGGTTGTCATGTGGTACGCCTCCTCCAACCGGGACGAGTCCCGCTACGAGAACCCTGACCAGTTCGACGTCACCCGTAATCCTGAGCATCAGGCGTTCGGCGCGGGCGGCCGTCACTTCTGCCTGGGTACGGCGCTGGCCCGCCTGGAGCTGCGCGTCCTATTCGAGGAGACGCTGGCCCGCTACCCGGAGATGGCCATCACCGGCCAGCCCGTGATGGCCGAGTCAGCCTTCATCAACCAGCTGAAGACGCTCCCGGTTCGGCTGGGAACCGCGTAGGGTCGGTTGGGGCCCGATGGGGTCGGTTCGGGTAGTGCATAGCGACGCTTTCCCGCACATCACTGTGCGAGTGGGTCGTGATGTGCGAGTAGGCATCGGAATTCGAAGCCTGGCTGCACCGGACCGCGGTTTTCGACGGTGATATGCGGCTAGGCGTCGCTGACGCTGGCTCCGGCTCGCGCGGACGCTGAGACGTCGTACCCGCGCCCCGAGCCTATCTGGCGCGGAGGAAGTGACGCCTCCGCGTCGCGGAGCCTGGTCCGCTAGGGACCGCGGCGGAGAAGCGTCGCAAAGCGACGCCGGAGCGCCGCGGAGATCGGCGACAGCGGGTCCGCGGCGCTTTAGCGTCGCCGGCGGTGGTGTCGCGGTCAGGGCGACACTTTCTCGCCTATCACCACGTCTTACGCGCAACCGGTGCGGGGAAGTGGCGAAATCCGCCACCTGGCCGCTCCGGGCGCCCGTTTTCCGTGGTGATATGCGGGTAGGTGGCGCTCGCGCGCTCGCGCGCGCTCTCGCGATTAGCGCCGGCTCGCGATTCGCGCCCGGCTCGCGCACGGGCCCGGTCGCCCACGAATCGCGCCCGCACGGGCGGGGCCATGCCCCACCCGCACAGCCCCCTCAGTCGTGGTTCATCCAGGGTGACTTGTTGGCAATTTGCTGCTCGTCGGCCTGGATGACGTGGATCATGGCGTTAATCTGGGCCAGGTGGGTGAACGCTTGCGGGAAATTGCCCAGGTGCCGGCCTGTGCCGGGGTCGACCTCCTCGGCGTACAGGCCCAGCGGGCTGGCGTAGCCGAGTACGCGCTCACACAGATCGCGGGCCCGGGGAAGTTCGTCGATCAGGACCAGCGCGGCGACCAGCCAGAACGAGCAGATCAGGAAGGTCCCCTCCCGTCCGGTCAGTCCATCGTCGGTCTCCTCAGTCCGGTAGCGAAGCACGAGCCCATCCTCGGTGAGCTCTTCCTGGATCGTCAGGACGGTATTGCGGATGCGCTCGTCAGTGTGCGGCAGAAAGTGCACCAGCGGCATCAGCAGGACGGAGGCATCCAGCGCCTCGGTCTCGTAATGCTGCACGAACACGCCCCGAGAATCGACGCCGTTCTCGCAGATATCGGCGTGGATCTTGTCCGCCTCCGCCCGCCACTGTTCTGCCCGCTCCTCGTCCTCACGCAGGACGGCCAGCCTGGCGCCACGGTCACAGGCCACCCAGCAGAACATCTTCGACGAGGTGAAGTGCTTCGGCTCGCCTCGGACCTCCCAGATACCCCGGTCCGGCTCGCGCCAGTTGGCGACAGCCGCCTCGACCTGGCGAACCAGGACCGGCCACACCCGCTCCTCCAGAGCATCTCGTGAGCGTGTGTGCAGGTATACGGAATCCAGCAGGGCACCCCACACGTCGTGCTGGCGCTGCTTGTAGGCGGCGTTGCCGATGCGGATCGGCCGAGCCCCCTCGTATCCCGAGAGACAATCCAGCGTCTGCTCCTCAAGATCCCGCTCGCCGTCCACGCCGTACATGACCTGAAGATCCGCGTCCGTGTCAGCCACGTCGGCGATGAAGTGGAAGAAGTCGTTGGCCTCCCAGTCGAACCCCAGCGTGTACAGGCTCCAGAGCATGAACGTGGAGTCCCTGATCCAGCTGTAGCGGTAGTCCCAGTTGCGCTCCCCACCCGGGGTCTCGGGAAGTGACGTGGTGGCGGCTGCCAGCAGCGCGCCGGTTGGTGCGAACGTCAGCCCCTTCAGCGTCAGCGCGCTGCGCTGGAGGTACTGGCGCCAGGGATGATCAGGGAAGTGGCCGCGGTCCAGCCAGTGCTGCCAGTGATGGGCGGTCCAGACCAGCCGCTTGTAGGCCTCGTCGATGTCGCGGGGCGGCTCGATGTGGCTCCAGGAGAGGGCGCAGAAGCACTGCTCGCCCTCCTTCATGCGATGCCGGCCGGTGGCTCGCGGCCCCTCGATGCCCAGGTGGAGATCGCTGGTCAGCGTCAGCTCCAGCCCGACGTCATCACAGCCCACTCCAGCCTGATGGTAGTCATCGCTCGTGTATTCCCACCGTTTGCGGAGCCGGCCGTAGTTGAACGCGGGCTCGCAATCCAGCGTCACCTCGACCTCACCGTTGACGCATCGCATTGTGCGCAGCAGCACGTGTTCGGCGTCGTAGTCTGTCGGCGTCCGCCGGTGGGTATGGGAGCGCTCGTGCTCGTGCCGCCACGGCCCCATCAGCAGCACGTCGCGGACGATCACCCATCCCGCGCCGGTCGCCCAGCTGGTTTCGAGCACCATCGTCCCCGGCAGGTAACGTCGCGAGGCGGGCACGTTCACGCCTGAGGGCCCTATTCGGAAGTAACCCGCGCTGCGGTCCAGCATGGCCCCGAAGACGCTCGGTGAGTCGACCCGGGGGAGGCACAGCCATTCCACGTTGCCGCTCGGCGCCACCAGGGCCATCGACTCGTTGTCCGAGAGGAACCCGTAGTCCGCGATGGGTGGAAACGGGCTGCCGCCAAGCGTGACGTCAGGCGAAAACTGGCGCGGAACGGTCTTGGGCCCCGCGCCGTCGGCTCCGTTGGACCCTTGCATCCCGTCAGTATCCCCGTCTCAGCTGCCCAGGGCAACGGTTGCATGTGGCGTGGCGGTCGCGGTGCGCCCGCCCGGAAGTCCCACAGCCGTGCGTCATCATGGATGTAGACCATGAGTGGATTACGAGCACAGCACGGCGCCGGTACCGGCGGACGGGGCCCACGGTCGCTGCCCGGTTCCACCAGGGAGCCGCCGCCCCTGATGGACCCCAACCGCAAGCGGGACATGCAGCGCATCCTGGCCCTGTTCAAGCCCTACCGGCTGCGGTTGAGCGCGGTGCTGTTCCTGATCATGCTCTCGGCCGGGGTGAGCATGCTCAACCCGTTCCTGCTCCGCACGGCGCTGGACCAGGGGATCTTCCAGCACCAGAGCGACGTGCTGACCATGGCGGTCCTGGGCATGATCGGCGTGGCCATCTTCTCGGCCGCCACGAGCGTCTGGCAGACGTATATGTCAAACCAGGTCGGCCAGCGGGTGATGCACGACCTGCGCGCCGCGGTCTACCGCCATCTCCAGCGGATGTCATTGGCCTTCTTCACGCGGACCCGAACGGGCGAGGTCCAGTCGCGGATCGCCAACGACATTGGCGGCCTGGAGAGCGTCCTCACGACCACGGCCACGTCGATCGCGCAGAACGTGACCACGGTGATTGCCGCCGTCGTGGCCATGTTCCTGCTGGACTGGCGCCTGGCCGCGCTCTCGCTCCTGTTCGTTCCCCCGTCGGTGTGGATGACGCGCCGGGTGGGCAGGATCCGGCGCCGGATCACCTCCCAGCAGCAGCGACGTCTGGCCGACATGACGGCCCTGGTGGCCGAGTCGCTGTCGGTGTCAGGCATCCTGCTGGGGAAGACCATGGGCCGCGGCGAGGATCTCGCCGAGCGGTTCACCCACGAGTCCCAGGACATCGCCGACCTGGAGGTCCGCTCCCGGATGGCCGGGCGATGGATGATGGCCACGATCCAGTTCGCCTTTGCCGCCCAACCGGCGATCATCTACTGGCTGGCCGGACAGAGCTTTGTGGGCTCGATCTCCATCGGCACCGTGGTGGCCTTCACCACGCTCCAGACACGGCTGCTGTTCCCGATTCAGTCCCTGCTCGGCGTCCAGGCCGACGTGTCGGCGTCGCTGGCGCTGTTCGACCGGATCTTCGAGTACCTCGATCTGCCCGTGGACATCGTCGAGCCTCCCCACCCGGTTGCGCTCCGGCGCGACGAGGTTCTGGGGGACGTGGCCTTCGACGGCGTCTGGTTTCGCTACGACTCAACCGGTTCGGAGCAATCTGAGGACCGCTGGACGCTGAGGGACATCAACCTGGTGATCCCGGCGGGCACCCGAACCGCGATCGTCGGAGAGACGGGGGCAGGCAAGACGACGCTGGGCTATCTCGTGGCCCGGCTGTACGAACCGGACCGCGGAAGGCTCACGATCGACGGCATCGATGTACGAGAGGTGTCATTCGAGTCTTTGGCCGAGACGGTGGGCGTGGTCTCGCAGGAGACGTACCTGTTCCACGCCAGCGTGCGGGAGAACCTCCGATTCGCCCGACCCGACGCCACCGATGCTGAGATCGAGGCCGCTGCCGGGACCGCCCGGATCCATGACCTGATCAACTCCCTCCCTGAGGGATACGACACGGTCGTGGGAGAGCGGGGCTACCGGTTCTCAGGCGGGGAGAAGCAGCGAATGGCAATCGCCCGGACGATCCTGCGCAACCCCCCGGTGCTCGTCCTGGACGAGGCCACCAGCTCCCTGGATACGCAGACCGAGGCGGCCATCCAGACCGAGCTCGAGCGCCTGTCGGAGGGCCGGACAACGATCACGATCGCCCATCGGCTCTCCACGGTGAGGGACGCCGATCAGATCGTGGTGCTGGACGGCGGTCGGATCGCCGAACGGGGAACCCACGAGCAGCTGCTCGAAGAGGGAGGCCTGTACGCCGCCCTGGTCACGCGGGACGTGACCAAGCAGGCGGCGTAGCTCAGCTCTTCCGGATCGTCTCCTTCAGGAGGCCGGATGACGAGTGGGCGAACTTCAGATCACCCAGGTATGTGGCCTGGATGTGATGCGTTCCACCGGCGTGGTAGGTCACGTTGCATGTGGTCTTGCCGGTGGCCATGACGACCGGCACCAGCCCGCACCCGGGGATCGTCTTGCCGGCGTCGGTGAACCTGACCTTTCCGCCATTCGGATGCGGCGTGACCGTGGCTGTGTACGTGACGCCCTGACCAACCTTGCCGGGATTGTGCGAGGACCTCAGGGAGGTCGTGGTCGGATGCGAGAACCTGGCCGTGACCGTCCGCGCCTGGCTCATCGACACCTTGCACATCCTGGTGAAGCCGTGGCAGGCTCCAAACCAGCCGTTGAAGGCCGCGCCGGCGGCCGGGTGCGCGGTCAGCGTGACGGTCTGGGTGGAGAAGAACGGCGCGTCGCACCTGGTGGCGCAGTTGATGCCGGCGGGCGATGAGGTGACGTGGCCGGGCACCGGGCCGCTTTTCTTCACGCGCAGGCCGGCGGCGCCATCCACGCTCAGGGCCACGGAGTCAGAGGCAAATTGCGTGTGGTAGCCAAACGTCCAGCCGGGCGGGAAAGCAGCCTCGGGCTTGAACTGGCCCACGAGCTTGGAGAACGCCCCGCTCACGCCGCCGGTCGTGCCCAGGATCGTGTCCAGGTCGCCCACGGTTGGATTCGCCAGTGTGCTGATGGCCAGCGTGCCGCCGAGCGCGATGCCGCTGGTGGCCCCGAGCTGGCTGTAGTGGAGGCCCACGCCTGACGGTCCGCCCGCCCCCTTGACGGCGATCGTCAGCTTGCCCTGAGCGCCCTGCGTATAAAGGCCGTCGAACGTCATCAGTCCCGGCGTCGTGGCGCTGCCCGGGATCACGTTGCCACCGCTGTTCTCGACCGAGCCGTTGAAGATTGCCTCGCCGGGCTGATCCTGGCCACCGCCCGTCAGCACCCCTCCCTGAAGCTCGAACGTCGCGCCGCTGCCCGAGGCGTCGAAGGTCACGCCGGGGCCGATCGTCGTTTTCCCGGCCGTCTGGGTCAACGTCGCGCTCGAGCCGTCAAACGCCGTGGGGCCATTGACTGTGAGCGTGCCGGAATTGATGAGGCCGCCGCTGATCTCATGGGTCTTGTTCGCCGCGGTGGGATCCGTGACCAGGGCGCCCGTGTTCGTGATCGACCCGGATGTCACCGTGAGGCTGCTATTGCAGTCGCCGGTCTCCGTGATCGTCCCCGCGTTCGTAAAGCTGGTGGGCGAGGTGACCGTGGCGTCGTTGCATGCCGGCACCGGGTCAATCCCATCCACGACCAGGTTCTGACCCGCAGCCAGATTGCCGCTGAGGATGACGCTGTCACGGGCCATGATCGTGCTCGCACCGGTCCCCGTGTAGCTCAGGTTCCCGCCGTCGACAATCACCGCCGGATTGGCCGGGTTGGCCGTGGCCGGGCTCGTGGTTCCCCCGGCCTGGGTGAACGTGTCGCTCCCCAGCACCCTGAGGAAGCCGGTGCCACCGTTGTTGCTGATCGACCCCCCCGTGTCGTTGATCACGGTGCTGGTCTCAAGGTTCCTCACGAACAGATCTGTGCCGCTGTCGATGTTGATCTGACCCTGGTTGTCCAGCGTCTTGTTGGAGACGCCGTTGTCGTAGATCGTCTCGGTGCCGATATGCATCGTTCCCGTGTTGGTGATGTTGCCGTCGAGCTCGCGAGTCTGCGAGCCACCGTCGGTGCCGAGCTCGGCGCTGATCGTGCCGGCGTTGCTCAGTGCGGTCGCGCCCAGGTTCGTGAGTATCGGCTGGCCGCCACCGGCGCAGTTCACCCCGGTGCAGTTCGTCGTGAGCACAACCGACGAATTCCCGTCGATCGTCCCGCCTCCCTGGAGGGTCAGGCTCGCGGGGTGGTCCGCTACCCCATCGAAGAACCCGATGATCCTGAGAGTCCCCACGCCGGTGAGCGAGAGCGACGCCGCGTTCGCGGTGATGCCCTGGATCTGCACCGGGGCGGCCGGGCTGTCAATGCATGCATCCTTGAGGCTGTCAGGGACACCGTTATCCCAGTTGCCCGCGCCCGACCAGTCGTTGTTATCCGCACCGGTCCAGTTCGTATCGCAGGCCACGGCCCGTGCCGAGCCGGCGAATGCCGCGAACAGCACCAGCACAGCCAGCACCGCCGCCGCCAGGAGCACACCGCGAGACCTGCGCATCCGCAGGTCCGACTTCCCCAAAACGAGCCTCACGACAGGCCTCCGATCCCCGGCGCCCTCGCACCGCGGACTCTACCGCCGAGGCCCTCTCAGGACAAGCGACTCAGCGCTTCACCCTCTGCGTCAGCACGCTGGACTTGGAGCCGGCGAAGTTCGTGTCGCCTGAGTACTTGGCCTGAATCCGATGGGACCCGGTGGAGCGGTAGCGCGTGGTGCACTTCGCCTTGCCGGTGCCCGCGCTCACCGCCACCGCGCCGCAGCCAGCGAGCGTCCTACCGCCGTCGGTGAACTTCACGGTTCCGCCGTCCGGGTGGGGGCTGACCGTGGCCGTGTAGGTGACCCGGCGCCCCTTCTTGGACGGGTTCTTGGATGAGGACAGACGCGTGGTTGTCCTATGCGAGAACGTGGCCGTGACCGTGCGGGCCTTGGTCATCTTCACCTGACACGTGGGGGCTGAGCCCGCGGCCGTGCATGCCCCGGTCCACCGGTTGAACACCCACCCGGCCCCGGGATGCTCGGTGAGCTTCACGGTGGGGCTGGCGAAGAAGAAGGCCTGACACTTGCTGCCGCAGTTGATGCCGGCGGGCGAGGAGGTGACCACGCCCGTGCCCGGACCCGCCTTCTTGACGGTCAGCTTGAACATGGCCTCGGCATCGAGACCCACGGCGGTGTTGAAGTAGTCGACCTTGTAGCCGGCTGTGGGAGAGGTCGCGTTCGGGACGAACCGCCCGAGCACGGAGGAGAACGTTCCACTCACGTTGCCGCCGCCCAGGATCGTGTAGAGCTTCCCGGGCTGGGGCCCGGAGAGCGTGTTGATGGCGAGCGTCCCGTTCAGCGAAGACGGTCCGCCCATGCTCAGCTGGCTGTATCCGCTCCCAATCGCCGTCCCGTTGATGACGACGGTGAGCCGCCCGCTTGATCCCTGGGAGTAGCTGCCGCCAACGGTCATGTGACCCGACGCGGATGCGCTACCCACCAGGACGCTCCCGCCCGAATTGTTGAGCGATCCGTTGAGAACGCTCGTGCCCGTGCCCTGCAGGAGGCCGCCCTGCAACTGGAAGGTTCCAGCGCTTCCCGTCATGTCGAGCGTCTGGGCCGAGAGCAAGGTCGTGCCGCTCGTCTGGCTGAGGGTGGACGACGCGGTCGGAAACGCCGTGGGGCCGTTGACGTTGAAGGTGCCGGTGTTGCTGAGGCTTCCGCGCACGAAGCGATTCGCTCCAGGAGCCGACGTGAGCGTCCCCGAGTTGAAGAACGTCCCGCCGATCGTTTTCACACCTGAGCTGCAGCTGCCGCTCATCGTGATCGTGCCTGCGCTGGACCAACTCCCCGCCCACGTTGCCTCGCCCACCAGGCAGGGGCTGCCCGCGCCCTGCACGAGCAGGTTCTGCCCCGCGACCAGGTCACCGGTCACGGGAACCTCCTCACGCGCGGCAATCGTGCTCGCGCCAGAGCCCGTGTAGTTCAGTTTGGAGTCATCCACGATCACGGCGGGATGCGCCGCGTTGGCGCTGTTGGGGCTGGTCGTTCCCGCCCCCTGGTTGAACGTGGAGCCGAAGGTCAGGCTGACGAGGCCGCTCCCCCCGGTGTTGGTGATCGACCCGCCGGAGCCGTTCGTCAGGCTGGCCGGGGTACCTACGACCTGGAACTCCCGGCCGCTGGCCACGCTGATCGTCCCGGTGTTGTTCAGCGTCCCGCCGGTGTACTGACTGGCCGCGTTGACGTTGATGGTTCCCGTGTTGTTGAGATTGCCGTGCAGGGCGCGGATGGCGGCCCCGCTGTCGGTCCCCGGGGCGGTGCTGATGGTGCCCCCGTTGGCCAGCGTGCCCGCCGCGAGGTTCAGTGCGGCCTCGGCCCCGCCGGTGGCGCAGCCTCCACCGCTGCATCCCGCGGTCAGAAGCACGGCCCCGTTGGAAGAGATCGAGCTGGAGTTGTCAAGGAGCAACGCGGCGTCGTGGGCCGTCCCATCATTGAAGCCCTGTATCTCTACGGTCTGGGTGCCGGTCGCTCCCCCCAGGGTGAGCGACTCGGCCTCCGCCTGAGGGTGGCCGACGGGGTTGATCACCACGGTGTACGTGCCCGCCAGCGTGATGCAGGCGTTGGTGGAGCTGCTAGGAACCCCGGAGCTCCAGTTCCCCGCGGTGTACCAGCTGTCGTTGCCGCCCAGCCCAGTCCAGCTGGTATCGCAGGCCGCCGCGCGGGCCCGTCCCGGCCCGAAGGCGACCAGCCCCAGGACGGTCAGGACCACGCCAGCGAGAACGATCAGTCCGCGACGCCGCTGGCCCAGTATCAAATTCCCCACACGTTCCCCCATTCGCTTGCCTCCAATTCTTGACGCCCGGGTAAGACTCTAGCGAAGCACGGGACGGTGGCAAGAGGGTCGGTGTAGCAGTATGTGTGCCATGGCATCGCCCGCCACCAGCCGCACGCGCGCAGCCCGGAGCGCTGGGATCCTCCTGCACCGCGGGCGCGGCGAGCGGCTGGAGGTCCTCCTGGTCCATCCGGGAGGACCGTTCTGGGCCCGGAAGGACGTGGGGGCGTGGTCCATTCCCAAAGGCGAATACGGGCCTGAGGAGGACCCCCTGACCGCGGCCCGGCGGGAGTTTGAGGAGGAGTTGGGGGCGCGCGCTCCCGAGGGGGCGGCGGAGGACCTGGGCGAGATCCGCCAGCGGGCAGGCAAGGTCGTGCAGGCGTTTGCCCTGGCCGGCGATCTCGACGTGCAGACCGTGCAGAGCAACACGTGCCAGATCGAGTGGCCCCCCCGCTCCGGCCGCACGATCGACATCCCTGAGGTGGACAGGGCCGAGTGGTTCACGCTCCCGGAGGCGAGGCGCCGAATCAACCCGGCGCAGGCGACGTTGCTGGATCGGCTGGCTGAGCGGGTATGAAGATTCCCGTGATCGGCACCGAGGACCCGGTTAGCCCCACCGCCCATTACACGGGCTACATCTGGACCCGCAACGGGCTCTCCCACCCAGAGCTCCGGACGACCGAGGGGCGCGTGCTGTTCGAATCGCTGCGGCCAGTCATGACGCTCAACTCGATCCTGGGGCGGGGAAGCCTTGAGCAGTACCTCCTGGCCCGCCACCAGGCCATCGATCGCCTGCTCCGGCGGGCGATCGAGGAGCACGGCGTGGCCCAGGTGCTGGAGATCGCGGCCGGGCTCTCAGCCCGCGGGTGGCGGTTCACCAACCGTTATCCCGACCTGACCTATATCGAGGCCGACCTGCCGGACATGGTGGCGCGCAAGCGGCAGTCGCTGGAGCGCATGGACGGTCAGGCGCGGGGTCATCGCATAGTGGAGCTGGACGTGCTTCGCGAGTCAGGCGCTAACAGCCTGGCCTCCGTCGCGGCGGGCCTGGACCGCGAGCAGGGTCTGGTCATCATCACCGAGGGCCTGCTCGGCTACCTCCCCACCGAGAAGGTCACCGCGATCTGGCGACGCTTCGCCGACACCCTGGGCGGCTTTGCCCTGGGTCGCTACCTCTCCGACGTCCACCTGTCCTCGCTCCAGACGTTGGAGGTCAGGGCATTCCGGGCGCTTCTCTCAGCCTTCGTGCGGGGCCGCGTGCACCTGCACTTCCGTGACCCCGCCGAGGTCGTCGACGCGCTCGAAGCGGCAGGCTTCGCCCGGGCCGACGTCCGGCCCGCGTTCGCGTTGGCTGAGATGAGCGCCCAGCCGGGCACCCGGCTGGCCTACGTGCTGGAGGCCTCCACGTGATAGAGGCCACGCTGTTCAACGATCCCGGCTGCCCATGGGCGTACTCGGAGTGGCCCGCTCTGCGGGTGATCCAGTGGCGCTACGGCGATCAGCTGCGCTGGCGGCTGGTCCTGATTGGGCTCACGGACGACGCCTCCCAGTACGAGGCTCGCGGCTACACCCCATTGCGCGGAGCCCTCGGTCAGACGTTCTTCCGGCGCCGATACGGAATGCCGTTCTCACCGGCGCCGAAAGCCCGGCTCAGCGCCACAGCCCGGGCCTGCCGGGCGGTCATCGCGGCCCGGATCGATCAGCCGGGCAGCGAGTGGCGGGTGTTCCGGGCTCTCCAGATCGCCAACTTCACCACGCCACTGATCCTGGACGACGACGGTCAGCTGGCGGGCGTGCTGGAAACGCTTCCGGGACTCGACGGCCGGGCCATCGTTGGCCGCATCGATGCGCCAGACGTCGTGGAGGCCTACGAGCGGGACCGCCTGGAGAGCCGGAGCGCGGTCGGATCGGCGGCCGAGCTCCAGGGCAAGACGCGGGTCACGGACGGACCGGTCCGCTTCACCGCTCCGTCGCTGGTCTTCCAGCAGGACGAGCGGCGAGTGGTGGCGGGCGGATTCCAGCCTGTGGAGGCCTACGACGTCCTGATCGCCAATCTGGATCCCACGCTTGACCGACAGCCGCCGCCGGAGACGCCCGAGCCGCTGCTGGAGTACTTCCCCGAAGGCCTGACCACGCAGGAGGTGGCGGCGCTGCTGACCCACGGCAACGACACGCCTGACCGGGGCGCGGCCGAGGTGAAGCTGCTGGAGGCGGTGGCCGCGGGCCGCGCGGTGCGTGAGCCGCTGGGGGACGATGCGCTGTGGCTGGCTCCGGGCGCGCCTGACCGCCAGCGGTCAGGCGAGATCCAGGCGGAGCGCGAGCGCGTCCAGCCCGTAGATGCCTGACGCCGTGCCGAACTCAGGCTCGCCCGCCAGCTCCAGCGAACGCACCTGCGCCGCCAGGTAGACCAGGGCCTCCTGCATCTCGGCCCGAGCCAGGTTGGCCCCCAGGCAGTAGTGGACGCCGGCCCCGAACGTGAGCACACGGGCGCGGACCCGATCAGCCGTGATGTCGAAGGCGTCAGGTTCCACGTCGGCTCGGTTGGCGTGCCAGGCGGAAACCAGGACGACAGATCCAGGCGGGAACGTCACCCCGCGGTACTCGACGTCCTCGACCGCGATCCGCGCCGTAAACGGGGTGATGGGCTCATACCGCAGGGCCTCTTCCACGGCTGCCGTGGCCAGTCCCGCCGGGTCCTGGCGAAGGAGCTCCCACTGCTCAGGATGCTGGGCCAGCAGCCGCACGGCGTGGGCCAGCTGGCTCTGGCTGGTGTCCACGCCGCCGACCAGGATGTTCAGGATCAGGTTGCGCAGCTCGTCGTCGTTGAGTCGATCGCCCTCGCTCTCGGCCTGGATCAAGGATGAGATGAGGTCGTCGCCCGGCTGCACGCGCCGCTGTGCGATCAGCTCGTCCTCGTAGGCGTAGAACTCGCTCACGGCCTCCTCGATCAGCTCCCGCTCGCTCATCAGGCTCCCGGCGTCGAACTGGCGCTGGATCCAGTTGGACCAGTGATGCAGACGGGGCGCGTCCGTCAGCGGCGCACCCATCACCTCGGCAATCACCATGGCCGGATAGGGCTTGGCGATGTCGGCCACGAAGTCCAGCTCCAGGCGGCCCGCGGTCCCCGGGAGCAGCTGTTGCATGAACCGGCGCATGGCCGGGCGGTAGCGCTCCACGGCCCGCGGCGCCAGCGCCGGATTGACCAGCTTGCGCAGGCGGCTGTGGTCAGCTCCGTTGATGTTGATGATGTTGCGGACGATCTCCTCGTGCAGCGGCCCCTCGGTGATTCCGAACAGCTCGGCGATGGTCAGTCCAGGGAAGACGGCGCTCCGCGTGCGCAGGAAGAACTCCGCCGCCTCACGCTCCAGCACCGTGTAACCGAATGGGTTGGAGGCCAGCCACCCGTCATGGCTGTCCAGCGCCGCCATGGCCGCCTGGTATCGGTCCCCCCGGAGATCGGGATCGGTGTGATCCAGTTGCGGCAGCTCCAGCTCGGCGGCCAGCGGCACCGGCCGAGCCTAATCGATCCTAAACTCGGAGGCCATGCCCGGACTTACCGCTCTGCGTCGGCTGCCCATGGCCCGCATGCTGGCCGTGGCCGAGTTGATCGTCCTCGTACGTGACCACATGACCAAGCTCGAGCCTCACGAGCGCAGGCGTCTGGTGGAGCTGATCCGTCGCGGCCGGCTTCGCCCTCGCAGCCTCTCGGCCCGGGAGCGCCGGGAGCTGGCCGAACTACTGGCCAAGACCGAGCCCCGGGCCTTCGTCAACCGGGCGGTCCAGAAGGTCACTGGCGTGCCCGTCCCGAAGCGGAAAAAGGGCCGGCGCTGAGCGAATCGGTGATTCAGCTCCAGCAGCTCCTGGAGCTGCTGGGTCGCCTCACGCTCCTCGACGTGCGATGGGACGTGGCCGGTGGGCCGGATCCGCACGGGTATCGCACCGGGCACATCCCCGGAGCGGCGTTCGTGGACCTGGATCACGAGCTGGCCGGCCCGCCCGGCCCGCGGGGACGCCACCCCCTCCCGGACCCCGATCAGTTCGCCGCCGCCATGCGCCAGGCAGGCGTCAGCCAAGATCGCCGCGTGGTGGCCTACGACGCGGGCACCGGGACCGCCGCGGCCCGAGCCTGGTGGCTGCTGCGCTACTTCGGTCACCACCAGGTGGCCGTGCTGGACGGCGGCCTGGGGGCCTGGATTGCCGCGGGGCATTCGCTGGAGCGCGGCCCGGTTGGGATGCAGCCCGGCGACTTCATCGCCCGGCCGGGGGGCATGCCATTGCTGGATGCTCAGAGTGCAGCCGAGCTGGCTCAGGGGGGCGTGCTCCTGGATGCCCGGGCCCCGGAGCGCTTCAGCGGCCAGCACGAGCCGATCGATCCCGTGGCCGGTCATATCCCGGCCGCGCGCAATCGACCCACCTCCGAGAACCTGGAACCGTCCGGCCGGTTTCGTTCGCCCCACGAGCTGCGGCATGACTTCGACGCGGCCGGGGTGGCCGCGGCAACGCCGGTGGGTGCGTACTGCGGGTCAGGCGTCGCCGCGGCGCAGGAGGTGCTGGCGCTGGAGTTGGCCGGCTTCCAGGCGGCGCTCTACGTGGGCTCGTGGAGCGAGTGGATCACCGATCCGGACCGCCCGGTGGCCACCGGGGCCTAGCTGACGACGACGGGGGGAGCGTCCTGGATGACGCGCACCCCGTTACGAGGAGCGATCGTGACGCCGCGGAACATCGGCTCGTCGTATTCCGGGCTGGCGGCGCGTAGGTCGGCCCTCTCGAGCACCCGGCTCATGACCGTGCGCATCTCGATCAGCGCAAAGCTGGCCCCCAGGCACCGGCGAACGCCTCCGCCGAACGGGATCCAGGTGTAGGTGTCAGGCGCGTCGGGCCCCAAGAACCGGTCCGGGCGAAACTGGCCGGGCTCCGGGTAGAGGTCGGCCCTGCGGTGGAGAACTCGGATCGAGGGGTTGATCTCAAAGCCCTCCGGGATCACATAGCCGTTGAGCGCGAACGGCTCGCCCCGCACCACCCGGCCCACGCCGGGGACCACGGGGCGCACCCGCAACGACTCCTTGACCACGGCGTCCAGATACTCGTCGTCTGCACCGGTGGCTCGCTCCCGGACGTCGGGGGCGTGCAGGAGAAGGTCAAACGTCCACGCCAGACCGGTGGCCGTCGTCTCGTGGCCGGCCAGCAGCAGTGTCAGCAACTCGTCGCGGACCTCCTGATCCGACAGTAGGCGGCCCTCCTCGTCCTTGGCCAGAAGCAGCGCCGAGAAGACGTCCTCCCGCTCCTCCAGGTCGTCCTCTGCGCGGCGCCGCGCTATCTCCTCGAACAGCGCCTCGTCCACCGCCCGGCGGGCCTCCTCAAACCGCGTCCCGGCCGCCGGATCGCCCCGCCGCGCCAGCGCAGCCAGCAGCATCAGGCCCCGGGGACGGACCACCGGCTCCACCATGGCCCGCAGCCTGCGCCGAAGCTCATCGGCGGCCGGGCCCGGCCGGTAGCCGAACACCGCCCGCATGATCACGGTCAGCGTCAGAGACTGCATGCTGGGATGGAGCGCGAACTCCTCCCCCACCGGCCAGGAGTCAATCTCCATGTCGGCGGCCTCCCGCATCACATCCACATAGGCCTGAATCCGAGCCCCGTGAAAGGCCGGGAGCATCAGCCGGCGGTGGCGCAGGTGCTCACCCTCGTCAAGCAGGAGCACTGAACGCTGTCCGAGAATGGGGCCCAGCAGCGCGTTGGCCTCGCCGGCATGCAGCTGCTGCCCTGAACCCTGGAAGACCTGCTTGACCAGGGTGGGGTCGAACACCATCACGAACGAGGAGTCGAACAGCGTGCTGAACCTGACGACATCGCCGTAACGGCGGCGGCAGGCTTCCAGGAACCTAACCCCTCCGAGCAGGAACCCGGCGGTCTGGAGCACCCGAGGGAGCGACGGGCCCGGGGGCAAGCTCGCGGCGGACGTGCTCATCCAGACCGACAGTAGTGGATCAGAGCCGGCCCGCGGGGGCGATCGCCCGACGCGGGCCGGCTCGTGAGAACGCTGGCCTACAGGTTGAAGGGGATCAGCATGCTGTTGGCGCCGTTGGCCTGACCCAGCTTCGGGAGCTTGAGGAGCTCCTCGGAGGTCCTCAGGAGCGAGTAGTGGTTGAGGAGCTTGGGACGCCGGAGACCCGCCCTGACCGACGGAGCGATCACGATCGTCACGACCTTGCAGCTCGAGTCGCTCGTGTTGGTGGCGCAGTCCTCACCGGTGGTGTGGGAGCCGCCCTCGCCCTCGTCCCAGGTGACGACGACCACCGTATGGCCCAGCTTGTAGACGGGGGTCGAGGTGATCTTCGGGATCCAGGCCTTCAGGAAGTTGTCGCCGGCCAGCGTGGTGTTGGCTCCACCTGGGCAGGGTCCGTGCATGTCGTTGCACAGGTTTGGCGTGACGGTGGAGTAGGCCGGGGCGGTCGCGTCGCTGGAGAAGTCCGTCAGCAGCGGCGAGCTGGATGTCGTGCCCAGCGCAACATCTCTTGTCGGGCAGCTGTCGGCGAGGTCGGAGAAGTACACCGCCGGGTTATGCCGCGCCGCGTAGAGCCCGGAGTTGGCGTTGTCGCAGGGCGAGGGCATGTCCTCCGCGTAGCCCTTCCAGAGCCTGCTCCGCATGTCGAGCTGGTGGAAGATGTTGTTGGCCGGGGACAGCGGACAGATCATTGAGCCCTGAGAGGGCGTGCAGTCGTTCTTGTACGGGGTGGTCACCGCGTGCAGCGTCCCTCCGTCAACCGCGGCCAGGTAATTCGGCAGGCTGGGGTGGGTGATGTTGTGGTAGTTGGTGGCCAGCCCACACGCCGCCTCCAGACTGTGGATGTACGTGGTGTCGCCGGAGGTCTGAATCTGAGTGAACGAGTGGTTCTCCATGAAGACCACGACCACGTGCTTGTAGGTGCCGGCGCTGGTCCGCACCCCGCACATCTTCGCGGCCGCTCCACCTGCTGACGCCCCCAACGCCAGCGCGGCGGCGACGGCTGTTACCCCAAAAATGATCCGACGAGACATGGCCCCATCCTTCCGTAGCTGATTGACGCCCCGGGCGCGATCCGCGCGCCCGCACAATGAGCTTAACGGTAGCCCATGAGCCTAACGCTGGCTAACGGTAGCGCGCCCGCGGGACAACCTCAATCCCCCGGTCAGGCGACGGCCCCCACGAAACGCTCGCGGAGATCCGTCTTCTTGAACTTTCCGGTGGCCGTCCTGGGGATGGAATCCACGAACTCAAACCGCTCCGGGAGCTGCCATTTGGCGAAGCTCTGACCCAGATGCTCGCGCAGCTCCTCGGGGCTGGCCTCGCCTCCCTCACGCAGCACGATCACGGCCAGCGGACGCTCGCCCCAACGGTCGTCCGGGATTGCGATCACCGCCGCCTCAGCCACGGCGGAATGGGCCATCAGGTGGTTTTCCAGGTCCACGGATGAGATCCACTCGCCACCAGACTTCACGAGATCCTTGGAGCGATCGCAGATCCGGATGCATCCTTTGGAATTGATGCGGACCACGTCCCCGGTCTGGAACCAACCATCGTCGGTGAACTTGTCCTCCCCCTGGCCGCGGTGATAGGCCGCGGCCACCCAGGGGCCTCGGACCTCCAGCTCGCCCATCGCCTCGTCGTCCCAGGGGATCAACTCGCCGTCGTCGTTCCGCGCCCTGATCTCCACGAAGGGCGAGGGAATCCCCTGCCGGACGCGGTACTCGTACTGCTCGTCCGGCGGCGCATCGTCCAGCTCCATGGGCAGCCGGCAGATGGTGCCCATGGGTGAGGTTTCGGTCATTCCCCAGGCCTGGACGATCGTCAGCCCGTGCTTGTCGAAGCCCTCGAACATGCTTCGGGGCACGGCTGAACCGCCCACGATCATGAGCCGGAGCGCCTCCAGGTTCCAGCGATCAGGCTCGGCGTCCAGCGCCTGCAGGACGGCCATCCACACGGTCGGTACGCCGGCGGTGATCGTCACCTGCTCCTCGGCCAGCAGCTCCAGGACGCTCTCCGCGTCCAGCTTGGGGCCCGGAAACACCAGGCTGGTTCCGGCGAAGGCAGCGATGTACGGCAGTCCCCACGCGTTGGCGTGAAACATGGGAACGACCGGGAGGATGGTGTCCCGTGATGAGATGGCGTGCCCGTCCGGCAGCGCGGCCATCAGCGAGTGGAGCACCAGGGCGCGGTGCGAGTAGACAACCCCCTTCGGCCGGCCGGTGGTCCCGGACGTGTAACACATGGAGCAGGCTCTGGTCTCGTCCAACCGCTGCCAGGCGGCCGGCTCCGACCCGCTGATGAGCGACTCGTAGTCGATCGTGCCCTCGGGCACCGAGCCGGAATGCGAGACGACGATCACATGGTCGAAGTCCCTGGCCGACCGGAAGGACTCGAACGCGTCCAGCAGCGATTCGTCAACCACGATCGCCCGGTCCTCGGCATCGGAGACGATGAAGCTCAGCTCGTCAGGATGCAGGCGCGGATTGAGCGTGTGCAGGACGGCCCCCATCAGCGGAACCCCGAAGTACAGCTCCAGGTGTTCAGGCTGGTTCCACAGCAGGGTGGCCACGGGATCTCCGTCGCCGATGCCCAGCTCGGCCAGCCCCGAGGCCAGGCGGCGCGCGCGCTCGGCACACTCGCCCATGGTGGTGCGATGAAGCTCCCCGTTCGGCCGGCGGGAGACCACCTTACGGGCGCCGCTCAGCTGCTCGGCCCTCTCCACCACGGCCGTCAGGGTCAGCGGAAAGTCATCCATCATCAGCCCGTCAAGCACCCGCTCGCTCATGCTCTCCTCCGGATCTTTGGCTTCCTCCTGCTGCCCGCACAGGATACGGTCCGGTGAGCAAGCCATGGCTCTGGGACGTCCGGCTGATCCATATCCGCAGCTCTCCTGGTCCGGGTGGGGCGACCCGGCGCAGGTGCCTGCCCTGTCGGCGGAGGTCCGAGACCTGCTGGCCCAGGCGCTGGGCGTCAAGCGCGACAGACCCGGCCCGGGCACGATGGAGGCCGTGGCGCTGCCGGAACCCCGGCTGACGCCGGATGCAGTGCGCGCGCTGAGCGCCATCGTTGGCGCCGAACATGCCCGGGCCGATCACGAGGCTCGCCTCCGCCACACCCGCGGCAAGTCGACACCCGATCTGCTCCGGCTGCGGGCCGGCGACGCCGCAGACGCGCCCGACCTGGTCCTGCACCCGGCCTCGCACGAGGAGGTCCTGGAGCTGCTGCGGGTGTGCAGCGAGCGCCGCATCGCCGTGGTGCCCTTTGGCGGAGGAACCTCCGTGGTGGGGGGCCTGGCGCCGCTGGCCGACGGCTTCGCCGGCACGGTCGCCCTGGACCTGGCGCGTATGAACGCGCTCGTCTCACTGGACGAGGTGTCACGCCTGGCCGAGCTGGAACCCGGGCTCCGGGGCCCTGAGGCCGAGGCGCTCCTGGCTGAGCGTGGATACACGGCCGGCCACTTTCCCCAGTCGTTTGAGTACGCCACGCTGGGCGGCTTCGCCGCGGCGCGCTCCAGCGGGCAGGCCTCCGCTGGTTACGGCCGGTTCGACGAGCTCGTGATGGCCCTGCGCCTGGCCACCCCGGCCGGAACCGTGACGCTGGGCCGGGCGCCCCGGTCGGCCGCTGGGCCGGATCTGCGCCAGCTCATCCTGGGCTCGGAGGGGGCCTTCGGGGTGATCACATCCGTGACTGTGTCGCTCCGACCTGCCCCCGAGCTTCAGGCGTACGAGGGCTGGCGCTTCGCCTCCTTCCACGAGGGAATGGCCACGCTCCGCGTCCTGGCCCAGGACGGACCGCGCCCGACCGTCCTCCGGCTCTCCGATGAGGCCGAGACGGCGGTCAACCTGGCGCGGCCGGCTGAGGTCGGAGGGCCGTCGACCGGCGGCTGTCTGGCGATCGTGGGCTACGAGGGCCCGACCCGGGAGGTGGAGCAGCGGCGATCCGCGGTCCGCGAGATCCTGGCCTCAGCAGGCGCCCACCTGGATGAGGGCGCAGGCGCCGACTGGGCCCGCGATCGCTATCGCGGTCCATACCTGCGGGACGCGCTCCTGGATGCGGGCGCGCTGGTGGAGACGCTGGAGACGGTGGCCTTCTGGTCCGCGGTCCCCCGGCTCTATGAGGAGGTGGCCGGCGCGCTGCGCGAGGC
Source organism: Solirubrobacteraceae bacterium (assembly GCA_045805485.1). GTDB lineage: Bacteria > Actinomycetota > Thermoleophilia > Solirubrobacterales > Solirubrobacteraceae > Palsa-465. The sequence continues at coordinate 40,188 of JBJMLC010000057.1, forward strand.
TCTGAGCACGCAGGGCACGCCGCCTGTCGTCCTGTGCCATGTCTCGCACGTGTACGCCGCGGGCGCGTCGCTGTACTTCACGGTGGCCTGCGCTCAGGCGGAGGATCCGGTGGCGCAGTGGCACGCGGCCAAGACGGCCGCCAACGACGCGATCCTGGCCGCCGGAGGCTCGATCACCCACCACCACGGCGTCGGCACCGACCATCGTCAGTGGTACGCGCGCGAGGTGGGCGATCTCGGCGTGTCGATCCTGCGCGCCGTCAAGGCCCGGTTGGACCCGCAGGCGATCATGAATCCGGGTGTGCTCGTGCCCCCGGAGGAGTAATCCTGGCGTACCTCCGCGCTACGCTACGCGCCAGCCGTGGAGAGGTGCCGGAGCGGTTGAACGGGCGCGACTGGAAATCGCGTAACGGGGGTTGACCTCGTTCGGGGGTTCGAATCCCCCCCTCTCCGCTTCGTGATGAAGCGAGCTCTCCTGCTCTGCGGGCTTGTGGTGGTGAGCCTCGGGCTCGGCAGCCCCGGTGTGCGCGGGCGCGGAAGCGCGGCCTATTCGCTGAGCGTCGTCGGTGACGCGGCCAAGGTGCGACCGAGTGACCATCCGTCCGGTCCGGGCGCGGCGACACTGGTGGCTGCGCGCAACGAGACGCGCGCCTTCCAGACCGTGGTGGGGGCCCGGGCGGCGCGGCTCAGCGGCCTGCGTGTCACGGTCGCACGGCCCTTGGTGGGACCGCGCGGACGGCGGCTCGGCGCCAGCTCGCTGAGCATCTACCGGGAGTCCTACATCAAGCTCTCGCGTCGATCAGATCCCGAGGGAGGCATGGGCCGCTGGCCTGACGCACTCATCCCCACCGTCGACCGGTACTTCGGTGAGCGCCGCCATGCCTTCCCGGTCGACGTTCCCGCCGGCAAGACCCAGACCGTCTGGGTCGACGTCTTCGTCCCCGCCGGCTCGCCCGTGGGGCGATATACGGGCGCGCTGCGTGTCACCGCTGCCGGCGTCAGCGCACTCGTGCCCATCAGGCTCACCGTGATCCGCTTCACCCTGCCCGCAACATCAAGCCTTCAGAGCGCGTTCGGGATGGATTGGGACACGCCGTGCCTGGCCGCGTACCGAAACAACTGCATCAGGCACGAGCGCGACGGCTGGCGCCTGAAGGCGCTGTACGTCCGGGCCGCGCTCGACGATCGTCTGACGATCTCATACCCGCAGTACCAGCCGATCAATGATTCAGGCGAGCGGCGCTACTTCGAGCGCTACGACCTTCCGATGCTCCAGGGCACCGCACCGACCCTGCTCCGCGGGGCACGTCTGACGTCCCTTCAGGTCGACTCCGGAGAATTTCTGCACGGTTGGCGCAGGGAAGCCCAGCGCAACGGCTTTGCCTCTCACGCTTTTCTGTATGCCTGCGATGAGCCCAACACGGACCCGTCGGCCTGGCGGTATTGCAAGCATCAGATCTCGGCCGCCCACGCCGTCTGGCCACGGCTTTCGGCGCTGATCACGGCCAACATCCGCTCCGCGGACAGATTCGGGGCTCGGTCAGCGATCGACTGGCTGGTTCCGATCGTCAACGAGCTGGACGACAAGCCGCACGCCAGCAGCTTCTCGGGTAACCAGCGCCCCGCCTATGACGGGTTCCTCGCCCAGAGCCCACGCAAGCGGCTGTGGTTCTACACCTCGTGCGAGGGCGACGGCTGCACCGGTGATTCGACCACCGACCATTACTTCACTGGTTGGCCGGGCTATTCCATCGACGAGCCCGCCTCAGAGGGGCTGGCCATGGGCTGGCTCGCGTTCGAATATCGGATCACCGGCGAGCTGTACTACGCCGTCGATATCAGCCTGAGCCACGCCTGGACGAACCAATACGCGTTCGGCAACAACGGCGACGGAAACCTCTTCTATGCGGGCAACCCGTCGGTGATCGGTGGCCATGACCCGATTCCGATCGAGTCGATGCGTCTCAAGCTGATCCGTGACGGCCTTCAGGATTACGAATACCTGCGCTTCCTGGCCACCCACGGTCGCGCGCGACGAGCCCACGAGGTGGCCCGCAACCTGTTCGCTGCCATGTACAGGACCGCTGTGAGCGACGGGAGGTTGCAATCCGCCCGGGCACAGCTCCAGGGGCTGGTGGAAAAGATCGCAGAGAGCTGAGGTGCCGAGCGGTCTTCTAGACCCGCGCCCCTGATGTGAGCAGGTCCGGGGCAGCCTGCGCGCCCGCCTCAGCCAGCCGCCGCTCCAGCACGACCTGACAGCCCCGCGCCGGGGCAATCGTGATGTTGCGGATCTTCGCCCGCTCCGGCGCCGGCCTGGCGGCACGCAGGTCGGCCCGCTCCAGGATCGTCCGGATCATCAGTCGCATCTCGAACTGGGCGAACGAGGCGCCGATGCAGCGCCGGACGCCGCCACCGAACGGAATCCAGACGTAGCTGTCAGAGGCGCCGTTAAGGAAGCGCTCCGGCCGGAACTCGTTCGCCTGGGGGTACGCGTCCTCCCGGTAATGGATGCCGGCGATGCTGGGGACCAACAGGGACCCTGCCGGGATGAGGTAGCCACCCAGCTCGATGTCCCTGGTCAGCCGGCGACCGACATCGACGATGACCGGACGCATGCGCAGCGTCTCCTTGATCGTGGCCTCCAGGTACTCGTCGCCGTCTGGCAGCGATCGCTTCAGCCTGTCCAGGACGGCGGGAGTGCGCAGGAGCCGCTCGAAGGCCCAGGCCACGGCGGTGGCCGTCGTCTCATGCCCGGCGCCGATCACCGTGATGAGCTCGTCTCGCAGCTCGTGATCGGTCATCGGCCGGCCCTCGTCGTCCGTGGCCTGAAGCAGCAGCGAGAGCACATCGTCCCGCTCGGCCAGGTCAGCCTCGGTCCGCCGCAGCGCGATCTCCTCGTACAGAAACGCGTCCAACGCGGCCCGGCTGCGCTGGAAGCGCATCCAGGGACACCGGCGTCCAAGGTCCCGGCGGAGGATGGGGAACAGCACGATCAGGTTCGCCCGCCGGGCAAAGTCGTCCACCAGGGGCAGGACGCGCTCGAAGCGCTGCTTCCCGCGGACTCCGAACACGGCCCGGAGAATCACCTCCAGGGTGATCCGCTGGGTCCGGGTTCGCAACGAGAACGGCGACCCGACCGGCCAGGTCGCGATGTCCCGCTCGGTGATCTCCCGGATGCGCTCGGCCCAGCGATCGATGTTGGCGCCGTGGAACGGCGGTAGGAGCAATTTCCGCTGGCGCAGGTGCGGCTGCTCATCCAGGGTCAGCACTGAATTGGGACCGACCACCGGCCCCAGAAATGCCGCCGTGGACTCACCGGCGTGATACACGGCCGGGTCGCCGGTGAAAACCTGCTTGACGAGGTCGGGATCGCTGACATAGACCATCGGACCGATCCCCGGGAAGCTCGTCCGGACGATGGGCTCGGCACGCCGGGCAAACGAGCGCAGGTTGGACAGCGGGTCCACCAGGTACTGCACCGCTCCGAAGGCGGATCGGATGCGCGATTCCCGAGGAAGCTCCCGCGCCATAACAGCACCTTATCTCCTTCCCGATGGCTGCTCTGGCGGTTACGATGGCCCTTCGGTAATCGGATGACCGGAGGGTGATGGAATGGCCAAAATCGCGGGGCGGCGAATGACGGTGGAGATCGAAGGCGACTTCGTCGTCTTCCTGATCGGCGCCCGCCTGGACAAGCTGCACCCGTTGCGGAGTTTCCGCGACCTGGGGGGCCGCCGTGGGATGAAGCACATGCTGGACTACCTCGTGGCGCACCCGGACAAGGGGCTGCTGGCCTACGAGATGGGCTTGCCGACGATCGTTCAGTACTGGCGCTCCTTCGAGCACCTGGAGGCCTTCGCCAAGGACAAGGACGATCCACACCTGGATATGTGGAGGCAGTACTGGCGGCGGGTCGGCAAGAGCACTCGCTCAGGCATCTGGCATGAGACGTATCTCGTGAAGGCGGGGCACTACGAGGCGGTGTACGGGAACATGCCGCCGCACGGCCTGGGCAAGGCCGGCCGCCTGCTGCCTGTTAACGAGTCCTCCAGCGCCCGGGGCCGCCTGAAGGCCGAGGCCTCGCCCGTGGAGGTCTGACACCGCGCCTGCTCAGGACCGGCGGATCGCCACGGACACCGGGGCCGAGGAGGGGCCCAGGGTTTCCGGCGGTGACCCACGATCCTTCTAGTCCGGCGAAGCCGCCCCTGTCTGCGCTGGAATCAGAGCCACCGCCTCGCTCTCAGAGGAGTCCCCACGCCGGGTGAGCGACCGCCTGAACTCGCGTATCCCCTGACCCAGGGACCGCACCAGTACGGGAAAGCGCTTGGGCCCGAAGAGCACAACAAGACTGACCAGCACGACGATCGATTGGATCAGCTGATTGCGAACGGTGCTGCTGTTGTTCCGGCGAGACGGCAGGAAGCAAGCGTATCGCCAGTGCCAGCGGCAACAGTGGTAATACTCACGGGCGGATGTCCACGTCCCCCGCTGACTTCAACGCTCAGATCATCGAGGAGTTCCGAGCCAACGGCGGAAGGGTGGGCGGCATGTTCGAGGGAATGCCGCTCCTTCTCCTCCACCACACCGGCGCCAAATCCGGGAAGGCGCGGATCAATCCGGTGGCCTACACCCGAGACGGCGAGCGCTATGTGATCTTCGCCTCCAAGGCCGGTGCGCCCACCAACCCCGACTGGTATCACAACCTCAAGGCCCATCCCGAGGTGTCGATCGAGGTGGGCACCGACAGGCTGGACGTCGTGGCCGAGGAGGCCCGGGGCGAGGAGCGTGAGCGCCTGTTCGCCGCCCAGGCCGAGCGGTCGCCTCAGTTCGCCGAGTACCAGCGCAAGACCGATCGCGTGATTCCGGTGATCACGCTCGCTCCCCGCCAGCCGTGACCGTGGTCGTCCTCACCGGGGCCACTCGTGGCATCGGCAAAGCCGCTGCGATCGAGTTGGCCCGGAGAGGCGCGGAGCTGTCCCTCGTGGGCCGAGAACCCGAGCGCGTGCAACAGGTGGCCCAGGAGGCCGAGGCGGCGGGCGGCGGTTCGCCCGTCCATGAGCACGTGGCGGACCTGTCGCTGATGGCCGACGTCCGCACGCTGGCCGAGGAGATCCGCCGGCGCCACGACCGGATCGATGTCCTGGTCAACAACGCGGGTGCACTGTTCGCAAGCCGCAAGACGACCCCCGAGGGGTTGGAGCGCACCCTCGCGCTGAACCATCTGGCGCCGTTCCTGCTCACCAACCTGCTCAGAGATCACCTCAGCGGCGGCCGCGTCGTCACCACCGCGTCGGACGCCCACGAACAGGGCGAGCTGGATCTTGACGACCTGCAATCCGAGGAGTCCTATTCGGCCATGCGGGTGTATGGGACGAGCAAGCTGTGCAACATCCTGTTCACGCGCGAGCTGGCCAGGCGGGCGCCGGAGCTCCACGCCAACTGCTTTCACCCCGGTGTGGTGCGCACGGGCTTCGCCAAGAACGAGAACGGGATCTGGAAGATCCTGACCATGCTCGGTGCGCCGTTCTTCCGCTCACCGGACCGTGGGGCGCGGTCGCTCATCTGGCTCACGCTGGATGACGACGCGGCCTCGCTGACCGGTGAGTACGTGGAGGACGAGAAGGTCTCGACGCCCAGCGCGCAGGCTCAGGACGACGAGCTGGCCCGAAAGCTGTGGGACCGCAGCGCTGAGCTGGTGGACCTGGACGGAGATGGAGATGGCGAGGGCGAGCGCGAGGACGACCAAGCCGAGGACGACGGAGACGGAGACGGCGACGCTGACAACGACGCGGCCTCCGACACCGACGGCGAGGCCGGCGGCAGCCCGGACGCATCCTCCGACTGAGCCGGCGAGCCCGGGCCCTGCGTCATCCGGGCGCCCCCACCCCCAGCTGGCCCATGATCGTCAGCACGTCGAAGTACACCCGTTCGCACACCAGCCGGTCCTCCTCAAAAATGAACAGGGCAACGCACCGGCAGGTGAACTCCCGGCCGGTGGGCGCGATCCCGCGCAGCTCCCCGCGGTGTGTCCCCTTGAGGAAGAACTCGGCGACCACCGCGTCAGCGGCGTGGTGCAGCGCGATCAGCTCGTTGCGTTGATCAGGAAACGCCGCCCGCGTGGCCCTGAAGTACTCCCGGACCTGCTCCTCGCCGTCGTAGACCTCGCCCGTGGGCACGATCTCGTAGCGCGGGTGATCGAACGTGTCGATGGTGACGTCGAACTCGTGGCGGTTCTCTGACTCCATGTGCTCGCGCACGGTCGCCTCGCGGCGCTCAGAGATCTGGTCGGTCACGGCGCCTCCTGCGGTTGGGGTGGGTCCAGCACCTCCGGTACCCCGAACGGCCTCAGAGCAGCCGGGAGGACCACCGACCCGTCCTCCTGTTGCCCGTTCTCCAGCAGCGCGATGGTGGTCCGAGAGCTCGTGACGGCAGTTCCGTTCAGGGTGTGGACATGCTCAGGGCGGCCGCCGCCGGCCGGGCGATAGCGAATGTCAAGCCGGCGAGCCTGGTAGTCCGTCGTGTTGGAGCAGGAGGTGAGCTCGCGATATCGCCCCTGCCCGGGCAACCAGGCCTCGATGTCGTACTTCTTGGCCGCCGAGGCCCCCAGGTCGTTCACCGCGATGGCCACGACCCGATAGGGGATGGAGAGCTCCTGACAGATCGATTCCTCGATGGCCAGCAGGCGCTCGTGCTCATCAAGGCTGTCGGAGGGCTCCACGAACGAGAACATCTCCACCTTGTCGAACTGGTGCACGCGGAATATCCCTCGGGTGTCCTTGCCAGCCGCGCCGGCCTCCCGCCGAAAGCAGGCCGAGAAACCGGCGTAGCGACTGGGAAGCGCCTCCTCAGGCAGGATCTCGCCGTCGTGAAGTGAGGCCAGCGCCACCTCCGAGGTCCCGACCAGGAACAGCTCATCGTCAGCCAGGCGGTAGATCTGCTGCTCGGTGTCAGGCAGGAAACCCGTTCCATACAGGGCTCGTTCACGGACCAGGACGGGCGGCGCCACCGGCTCAAAGCCCTCACCGCTCAGCTTCTGGAGCGCGTATCGCACGACAGCCAGCTCCAGCATCACCAGGTCCCCGCGCAGGTAGGCAAAGCGCGATCCGGACAGCCGGGCCGCTCGTTCCATGTCGATGCGAGGCCCGGCCAGCTCCAGGTGATCGCGGCCGGTGAACCCCGCCTCCCCGACCTCCCTCAGGACCGTGTCCTCGTCAGGTGCATCGTCGGCCGGAAGATTGGGCAACGAGGCGAGCAGCGCCTCACGCTCTGTCCGCAGCTGGCTCTCCTGTTCGTTCAGAGCGCGTCCACGCTCGGCCAGGTCGGCCAGCTCTTGGCGTTCCTCCGGGGTGGGGGCGCCCTTGCGGCCTCTACTGGCCCGGTTTCGCTCGGCCTGGAGTTCCTCGAGGTCAGTCCTGACCGACCGCCAGCGCTCATCGACCGCCAGCAGGCTGTCCACCACCGAACCGAGCTCAGGAGCCCGGCGGGCCAGGGCGGAGCGGACGGCGTCTGGGTCCTGGCGGATCAGTCGGATGTCCAGCACGCGCCCCTCCTAGGGCTGGGCGGTGGTGCTGCCGGAGGAACCAGAGGCGGTACTGGCCACCGGAGCCGGAATGGCTCCGACCGGTATCTGGTTGCAGGGCGGGATCCCGGGCACCTTCGTGGCTCCTCGCCCCGCGTACTGGGCCACGAACTTGGACACGTTGATGGCGTCCTGGCCGACCACGATGTTCTGGGGCATGATCTGGCCTGAGAACCCACCGTTCTTGATCGCGTAGAGCACCCGGGTCACGGGTCGCTCACAGCGGATGTTGAAGTTTGGGCCGTTGTTGTACTGCTTGGTGCGCACGAACGCGGCCGAGCCGTTCGCGGCGGCATAGGAGAGCGTGTGACAGCCCGAGCACCGCTGGTTGAACAGCACCGCCCCGGCATGCAGCTGCGGATCCGAGGTGGCATCGACGCTCTGGGTTCCACAGGCGCTCACCAGGACGGCCAGGGCGAGCGCGGCGGCTACGGAGACGAGCACCTTCACGGGGCGGTTCATGCGGGGCGAGATGCTACCCATCCGCCGTCCAGCCGTCGTTGCCACCCGGCACCTCAAAGCAGGGTCGGCGCGTTCGGCGGCGAAGAAAAGGGCTACCCGGTGCCGGCCGATGCGACGTTCGCTCCCGTTCCTCACGCGATCGTCCTTTACGGCGGCAACCAAGGTGCCGGTACCGGGTCTACCTCTGGCGTGGACTGGTCTACCTCTGGCGTGGACTGGCCGTCCCGGGCCCGCGTCCGCGCGCTATAACGGGACGCCCTGTGCCTGGCGCCCCCACCCCCGAGCTGTTCAGAGAGCTCTTCGGACGGTTCGTCACCGGCGTGGCCGTGATCACCACCGCCGGTCCCGGGGGAACGGGCGGCATGACGGCCAACGCGCTGTGCTCACTCTCCCTGGACCCGCTGATGGCGCTGGTCTGCTTTGAGAACGGTGCTCGGACGCTCCCCATCGTCCAGGACGCAGGCCGCTTTGCCCTGAACCTGCTGAGCGCCGAGCAGGAGGAACTGGCCGGAGTGTTCGCGTCCAAGCTGCCCGAGGCGGAGAAGCTCAGCGGGGTGGCCCATCACGTCCAGGACGGGATGCCGATCATCGACGGGACGCTGGGATGGGCGGTCTGCGAGCTGAGGGAGCTGATCGCTGGAGGCGACCACACGATCGCCATCGGAGGGATCGTCTCCATGGGCCTCGGCGACGGCCGGCCGCTGCTCTGGTTCGGCGGCCGCTACCAGCCATGGCCGGGCGCGGAGGTCTGACGAGCTCTCAGGGTGAGGTCTGCGCCGCCCGCAGCAGCAGCACCACGACCACCAGCGCCGCGACGGTCATCACGCCGACCTCGCGCTGCATGATCGTGGTCACCAGTGCCTGCTGCTCGTCCTCCGGGAGATCTCCCACGGCCTGGGCTGAGGGGAACCCGCGAGCGTCAAGCACCATCTGAGCGCTGGCCGCCCGCAGCTGCTCTGCGAGCAGAGCGATGAGCAGTGGGAGGACGCCGTAGAGGACGTGGAGGCCCGGCGGCTTCTTGCCCAGCGCCACCAGAATGCCACCCAGCACCACCTGGACAACGACGGCCAGCTGGCCCGCCCGGAGCACCCACCAGAACCACCGATCCGACCTACGCCGCCACCACTCCCAGGCCCCGAACAGGACCGCCACGGCGTTGAGGGTGATGGCCAGGATGCCCACCGTGAGGTGGACGTCCGTCACGGCGTCTGCGCGGCGGTGTGGCCGCCCTCTGTCCGGGTGTCAGCGGCCGTGAGATAGCCGCATTTGGCACTAAGTAACACTCTGTTACAAGCTTCGTTGCGTAGTGGTATAACCGCCTGTCGTGCTCCGCTCCTACTTGCCTGCGATCGTATTCCTCATCCTGGGGGGAGCGGTCGGGCTGTTGTTCGCGGTGCTCAACCTGTTCCTCGGCCGGCGGCGCCCCAACCGTTCCAAGCAGGAGCCTTACGAGTGCGGTCTGCCGTCGGAGATTCAGCGTGGCTTCCGCTTCGGCATCAGCTTCTACCTCGTGGCGATGCTGTTCATCCTGTTCGATATCGAGGTCATCTTCCTGTATCCGATAGCCGTCGTGCTGCGGTCCTTTGGCACGTTCGCGCTGGTCGAAACGGTGGTGTTCGTCGTCCTGCTGACAGTCGTGCTGGTCTACGTGTGGCGCCGCGGCGCCCTGGAGTGGAAGTGACGGCGTCAGGAGCACGGCCTTGCCTCTGAGCCGCGAGCCTCTGCCTGAAGGTTTCCGGTCGCGTCAGCTCAAGGCCCGCGAGATGCTGCGCGGCGACCTGGAGGGCGAGGACCTGGAGCGCTACGTGGAGGAGGCCGTGGTCACGACCACGCTGGACAAGGCGGTCGCCTGGGCGCGCGGCAATTCCTTCTTTCCGCTCACGTTCGGCCTCGCCTGCTGCGCCATCGAGATGATGTCCATCGTCGGCGCCCGGGTGGACATCGCCCGGTTCGGTTTCGAGGCCTTCAGGGCCTCTCCCCGACAGGCCGACCTGATCATCCTGTCCGGCCGCGTGTCGATCAAGATGGCCCCGGTCATCCGGCGCATCTACGACCAGATGCTTGATCCCAAGTGGGCCATCTCGATGGGCGCGTGCTGCTCATCGATGGGCGTGTTCAACAACTACGCCCTGGTGCCCGCGGACAAGTTCCTGCCCATCGACGTTCACGTCCCCGGGTGTCCCCCACGCCCCGAGGCGCTCGCCCACGGGGTCCTTCGGCTGCGCTCGAAGGTCCAGGGGCACCCGCCGGCCGGGTGGCGGGAGCGCTACCAGGCCACGGGCACCGAGGAGCTCCTCCCCCAGGAGACCAACCTGGAGTCGCCGAGCATCAACGTCCTGGCCCCGGGGGACACAGCCGGTGCCTGACGCCACCGAGCTGGAGCTGACGGCCCAGGAGCTCCGCGAGCGCGGGGATGACTCGATCGTGGATACCGAGTTTCATCGTGATCGGGCCACGCTGGTGGCCAACCCGGAGAGGATCAAGCTGGTGCTGGAGCACCTGCGCGGGAAGGGCTACGGGTTCCTGGCCAGCCTGCACGGCGTCGACTACTACCCGGATGAACCACGACTCGGCGTCCTCTACGAGCTGCTCGACATGCATCGCGTCGATCGGATCTCGGTCAAGGCGCGGGTCCCCACAGACGCCGCCCGAATCGATTCGGTGTGCGAGTTGTTTCCCGGGGCCGACTTCCAGGAGCGCGAGGTCTACGACATGTTCGGGGTCGAGTTCACCGGGCATCCCGACCTCCGCCGGATCCTCATGCCCGAGGACTATGAGGGTCACCCCCAGCGACGTGACTTCCCGGTCGGCGGCGAGCCGATCCTGTTCACCTTCAACGAAGAGCGCTCCTACGGGAAGGACGTGTAGTGGGCGGCGGGCAGCGCTCCTGCGGGAGGAGGCATGGTGTCGGCTGACGGCGCTCCGGCGGGAGGAGGCACAGCGTCGGCTGACGGCGCTCCGACGGGGGAGCTGGAATGAGCTCGCTGACCGAGGACTATCGCCGGCGGGAGGAGTCGATCACGATCTCAGCCGAGCCGGCCGGGGAGGGCGAGACCCATGAGCTGATGACGCTCAACATCGGCCCGCACCACCCGGCCACGCATGGCGTGCTGCGGCTGATCACGACCCTGGAGGGCGAGGTCGTGCGGGACATCAAGCCGATCATCGGCTACGTCCACACCGGCATCGAGAAGACGGCCGAGGACAAGGCCTACTGGAAGGCCATCCCGGTGGTGGAGCGCATGGACTACCTGGCGTACTACTTCAACGCCATGGCCTTCTGCGGCGCGGTGGAAAGCCTTCTCGGCGTGGAGGTCCCGCCGCGGGCCCAGTACCTGCGGGTGATACACATGGAGCTCAACCGGATCATGTCCCACCTCGTCTGGCTGGGCACCAGCGCCCTGGACCTGGGTGCGATCTCGATGTTCTGGTACTGCTTCCGGGAGCGGGAGAGGATCCTGGACCTGTTCGAGATGTCCTCCGGACAGCGGATGCACACCCGCTACATCCAGATCGGCGGGGTCATAGAGGACATCCCCCCGGGCTTCGCGCACAAGCTCCAGCTCTTCCTGAAGGAGATGCCCAGCCGGGCCGATCAGTACGCCGACCTGCTCTCCAAGAACCAGATCGTCCTGGAGCGCCTGCGGGGGACGGCTCCGCTGGACGAGCAGACGCTCCTGAGCCTGGGCGTGACCGGCCCACTGCTGCGAGCATCGGGGAATCCGTGGGACCTGCGCAAGGCGGCCCCCTACTGCAGCTACGACCACTTCGACTTCAAGGTCCCAGTGGGGACGGTGGGCGACAACTACGACCGCTACCGGGTCCGCCACGCCGAGTTCTACGAGTCGACCAAGATCATCCAGCAGGCTCTTGACGGCCTCCCGGAAGGGCCGTTCATCACCCCGGACCGCAAGGTGGCCCTGCCTCCCCGGCACGAGCTGGCCACCAGCATGGAGGCGCTCATTCACCACTTCAAGCTGGTCACCGAGGGATTCCGCGTCCCGCCCGGCGAGGCCTACTACCCCCTCGAGGGGCCCCGGGGCGAGTACGGCTGCTTCGTCCGGTCCGACGGCTCGGCCAAGCCGGCCCGGGTCCACATGCGTGACCCGAGCTTCATCAACCTCCAGGCGCTGGCCCCCATGGTCCGCGACGGCTACATCGCCGACCTGATCGCCACGCTGGCCATGCTCGACCCAGTCCTGGGAGGCATCGACCGGTGAGTGCCCTGGATCGTCCTCAGGTTCCCCGCTTCGGCCACGGATCCCGCGTCCCAGGCTGGGACGAGTCGGTCGATCTGACCAAGGCTCCGGCGGTCATCCCGGACGCGGCGGACACACCGGTCCCTGACGACCTGCGCCGGCAGATCGAGGCCGTGATGGCCCGCTACCCGGACCGCCATTCGGCCGTCATCCCCGCCCTGCACCTCGCCCAGGAAGATCACGGCTGGTGCTCTCCGGAGGCCATCGCCCAGGTGGCGGCCGTGATGCAGGTCACCCCCGCGTACCTGACCTCGGTGGCCTCGTTCTACGACATGCTGGAGACCGAGCCGCACCCCGTACACCACCACGACGTCTACGTGTGCACCAACATCAGCTGCTCGCTCCGGGGGGCCGACGAGCTGTACGACGCCATGATCGCCGCCGCGACGGAGCGTTCCGATGTCCATGTGCGCTCGTTCGAGTGCCTCGGGGCCTGCGATATCGCGCCCATGGCCTCGGTCAACGGCGAGTACGTGGGACCGCTGGATGCCGCCGACGCCGAGCAGATCATGTCCGCGCTCCAGGACGGGCGGCCGGTGCTTCCGGATAAGCAGCTGCGTTTCCGCAAGTGCGCCGACCCCGGCGTGGCCGAGGGGGCAGAGGAGTTCTCTCCCCCGCCGGGGCCCCGGCAGGACACCGCAGGGCTGGAGGACGAGTGAAGCTGCTGTTCGACGGAATCGACGAGTCCGGGCTGAACACGCTGGCCGTTTACGAGCGCCGGGGCGGCTACCAGCCTCTGCGCCAGGCGCTGGCCATGCCACCCGATGAGGTTCTGGGCCACATCAACGAGTCCGGCCTGCGCGGCCGCGGGGGAGCGGGTTTCCGCATGGGCCAAAAGGCGGGATTCCTGCCCCACGGGGACATGGACAAGTACCTGGTGTGCAACGCGGATGAGTCCGAGCCTGGGACGTTCAAGGACCGCGAGCTGATGCAGAAGAACCCCCACCTGCTCATCGAGGGGATGGCCATCGCCTCCTGGGCGGCCGAGCTCGACCGCGCCTTCATCTACATCCGGGGCGAGTACGAGCAGCAGGCGGAGATCCTGGAGGCGGCCATCGCCGAGGCCGAGCAGGCCGGGTATCTCGGCCAGCGCATCCTGGGGTCCGAGCACTCCCTCACCCTGGTCCTGCATCGCGGCGCGGGGGCGTACATCTGCGGCGAGGAGACCGGGCTCCTGGATTCGCTGGAGGGCAAGCGGGGCAACCCGCGCCTCAAGCCGCCCTTCCCAGCCATCGAGGGCCTCTACCACGGGCCCACGCTGATCAACAACGTGGAAACCCTCATGACGGTGCCCCACATCATCCGGATGGGGGGCGACGAGTACGCCAAGATCGGGACCCAGACCTCCACCGGGACGAAGGTTGTCTCGGTCTCAGGTGACGTCCAGCGCCCGGGCAACTACGAGATCGTGCTGGGCACACCCTCGCGGGAGATCATCTACGAGCTGGCCGGCGGACCTCCCGAGGGCCGCGAGGTCAAGTTCTGGTTCCCGGGAGGGTCCAGCGCACCGGTGCTGACCAAGGACGACCTGGACCTGGCCTACGACTTCGACACGATGGCCAAGGCCGGCTCGATGCTCGGGTCGGGGGCGATCATCGTGGTCGACGAGTCGCACACGGTGCTTGAGGTGGCCATCAAGCTGGCCAAGTTCTACGCCCACGAGTCCTGCGGGAAGTGCGTGCCGTGCCGGGAGGGGACCAACTGGACGGTCAAGATGCTGGAGCGGATCCAGACCGGCGAGGCCACGCCGATGGATCTGGACCTGATGGCCGCGGTGCAGACTCAGATCATTGGCAATTGCCTGTGCGTGCTGGGAGACGCCATGGCCATGCCGATCGGATCGATGGTGGAGAAGTTCCGGCCTGAGCTGGAGGCCGAGATCGAAAGCGCTCGGGAACGTGCCCAGGCGGGACCGCTGGAGGATGTCGTTCCTCTGGGAGTGGCCGACGAGCACGCAGGACCGATGCCGGTGCATTAGCGATGCCGCGTCCTGAGCACAAGACCATCCAGCTCACGATCGACGGGCGCGAGGTGCGGGCGCCTGAGGGGATGATGCTGGTAGACGCCGCCAAGCACGGGGATGTGGAGATCCCGTACTTCTGTTACCACGCCAAGCTCGGCCAGCCCGTGGGCGCCTGCCGGATGTGCCTGGTGGAGATCGAGGGCATCCCGAAGCTCCAGACCTCATGCTCCACGCCGGTCAAGGACGGGATGGTCGTCCACACGCAGACCGAGCGCGTCCATCACGCCCAGAACGCGGTGGTGGAGTTCCTGCTCGTCAACCACCCCCTGGACTGCCCGGTGTGCGACAAGGGAGGCGAGTGCCCGCTCCAGGACATCACGTTCGGGTGGGGGCTGGGGCGCTCGCGGTTCATCGAGCCCAAGCGCCACTTCGTCAAGCCCCTGGCCCTTTCGCCGCTGATCGCCATCGACCGGGAGCGCTGCATCCTGTGCTACCGCTGCGTGCGCTTTTCCCAGGAGGTGGCCGAGGACTATCAGCTGGTCTTCGCCGAGCGCGGGGCCCACACGTTCGTCGCCACCCACGACGGCCACCCCTACGTGGCCCCGTTCAGCGGGAACATCATCGAGCTGTGTCCGGTGGGCGCGCTGACCTCACAGCCCTACCGCTTCCGGGCCCGGCCCTGGGACATCGAGGGCGCGGGCGGCATCTGCATGCTCTGCCCGTCCCAGTGCAACGTCGACTTCACGGTCCGGGACGAGAAGGTCATGCGCGTGCTGGCCCGCGACCCGG
>JBJMLC010000058.1:0-40837 GCA_045805485.1 Solirubrobacteraceae bacterium
CAGTGGGCGTGGGCCATCTCCTCTGCCAGCACCAGCGAGGAGTAGTAGTCGCCGCCCTGGCCGCCGTACGCCTCAGGCTTGTCCAGACCCAGGAAGCCGAGTTCACCCATCCGCTCGAACACCCAATCCGGGAATGTCGTCTCCTCCCACTCCTGGGCGTGGGGCTGGAGCTCCTTGATCACGAAGCGCCGGATGGACTCCCGGAGCTGTTCGTGCTCGTCGGTGAAGATGAAGTGCTTGCGCTGGGAAGCGAAATCAGGCTTGAGGACTTCGGCGGTGGAGGTCATGGGGCCACCGTATCGCGTCGACGCTTCAAAGTAAACAGTAGAACTTCCTACTTTCTACTGTTGGGGGCGGCGAACTGTTCCTGCGGTCGCTCGTAACCCGCCACTGGGCGGTGTGACGGTTGGAACCACCGAGGGGCGCATGGTGCGTGGCACGCGTCACCCGTAGGCTTCGCTCGGGATGCCCGATTACACAACCCTCCTCTACGAAATCAGCGCCGCCGGCGTCGCCACGATCTTCCTCAACCAGCCGGAGACCCGGAACGCGCTTTCGGACGAGCTGCTCTCCGAGCTGACACAGGCCTTCGAAGCGGCTCGGGACGACGAGAGCGTCCGCTGCGTCGTCCTCACCTCGACCCACGACCGGATCTTCTCGGCCGGCGCCAACCTGGGCGGGTTCGCGGCCGACGTGCCGCTCGTCCACAAGCACTTCGGCACCGAGCGCTTCCCCAAGCTGTTCCGGCTGATCGGCGAGCTGGGCAAGCCGACTATCTGTGCCGCCAACGGCCACGTCCTGGCGGGAGCGCTGGGGATCGCGCTGGCGTGTGATCTGATCGTGGCCTCGGAGGAGGCGCGTTTCGGCACGCCCGAGATCAACGTGGGCGTGTTCCCGTTCATGATCATGGCCCTGATCTACCGCAACGTCCCGCGCAAGAAGACCAACGAGCTGCTGCTCCTGGGTGAGCAGATCTCGGCCGCCGAGGCCGAGCGGATCGGGATCGTCAACCGCGTCGCCCCACCCGAGGGGTTTCAGGCCGCGGTCACCGAGTGGGCCGAGAAGCTGGCCGGGAAGTCGCCGGCGGTCATGAAGCTGGGCAAGGACGCGATGTTCCGCCAGCAGGACATGGCCTTCGCGGATGCCCTTGACTTCCTGCGCGCCCAGCTGACGATCACGCTCTCCACGGACGATGTGCAGGAGGGCGTGCGGGCGTTCTTCGAGAAGCGCGACCCCAAGTGGAGCGGGCGCTAGGCCAACCGCCCGGCGGGTAGATGGGCGCTGGAGCAAGTGGAGAGGCGCTGAAGCAAGTAGAGGGGGCGCTGACCGCGGCAGCCAGAAGACCGCCGCGATCAACGCCATACCCAGCCCTACCCGTCAGCTCCTGCGGGCCTACCCGGCCTCCGGACGACCAAACGCCGTTCTTGACGGCCCGTGGCGCGGCTGCCAGAGTGGCAAGTAGTACGTTTCACTTCTGACATGACCACCGACGCTTCCACGAGCCTTCTGCGCCCTCTGGCCGAGGACCTGGCTGCCCGGCGTGAGCACATCAAGCAGGGTGGAGGCCCGGAGAAGATCGAGGCCCAGCACGCCCGGGAGAAGCTGACCGCGCGCGAGCGGCTGGCCCTCCTGATCGACGAGGGGACGTTCGTGGAACTGGGCATCCACGGCAGGCCCCACTTTTCCCAGCGCGCCATGGAGGGTCGCGAGGCTCCGGCCGACGGCGTGATCACCGGGTACGGCAAGGTCGACGGGCGGCTGGTGGCCGTGGCCGCGTACGACTTCACGGTGATGGCGGGCTCGATGGGAATGACCGGAGAGATGAAGGTCGGCCGGCTTCGCGAGCTGGCGCTCACCAAGCGCATCCCGATGGTCTGGCTCCTGGATTCGGCGGGTGCGCGGATCCAGGAGGCGGTGGGTTCGCTGTTTGCGGGGAGCGGTCATCTGTTCCGGGAGGAGGTCGTGATGAGCGGCGTGGTTCCTCAGGTGGCCGCACTGATGGGTCCGTGCGCCGCCGGGACGGCCTACATCCCTGGCCTGGCTGATTTCGTCCCCATGGTCAAGGGCCGCGGCTCGATGGCCCTGGCCGGCCCTCACCTGGTCCGGGCGGCGGTGGGCGAGGATGTGACCCAGGAGGAGCTGGGCGGCTCCAGGGTGCACTGTCGCAAGTCAGGCGTGGGGGACCTGGAGGTGGCCGACGACGGCGAGTGCATCGACGCCATCAAGCAGTACCTGAGCTACTTCCCGGCCAACTGCGAGCAGGCGGCCCCGGTCAAGCCGACCGAGGACCCGGTCACCCGGGGGGATGAGGAGCTGCTGGACATCCTGCCTGAGTCAAACCGCAAGCCCTACGACATGTACGAGGTGATCCGCCGGATCGTTGACGACGGCACCTATTTCGACATCAAGCCTCAGTTCGCCAAGACGCTCATCACCTGCCTGGCCCGGTTCGGGGGTCGACCGGTGGGCATCGTGGCCAACCAGCCCAAGCAGCTGGGCGGGATCCTGGACAACGACTCATCAGACAAGGCGGCGCGGTTCATCAACCTGTGCAACGCGTTCAGCATCCCCCTGGTCTACCTCATGGATGTGCCCGGCTTCATGGTCGGAACCAAGGTCGAGCAGGCCGGGATCATCCGCCACGGGGCCAAGATGCTCTACGCCACGGCCAACGCCACCGTCCCCAAGATCACGGTCGTGCTGCGCAAGGCATACGGGGCGGGCTACTACGTGATGTGCGGGCGAGCCTACGAGCCTGACCTGATCGTGGCCTGGCCGTCGGCCGAGATCAGCGTCATGGGAGCCGAGGGCGCGGTGGAGATCATCTTCCGCAAGCAGGTCGACGCGGCCGAGGACCCCGCGGCCAAGAAGCAGGAGCTGATCGAGAGCTTCCGCAAGATCATCGACGTCTACGTGGCCGCCGGCAACGGCATGATCGACGACGTGATCGACCCTCGGGAGACCCGCTCCACGATCTGCCGCGCGCTGGAGCTGGCCGAGTCAAAGCACGTGGAGCGGCCCTGGAAGAAGTCAGGAGTGGTGCCGGTATGAGCCTCGAAGACCCCGTCGTCATCACATGCTCGATCTCGGGCTCGATCGCCAACCGCGACCAGTGCCCGGCGATCCCGTACACGCCTGAGGAGTACGGCGCCGAGGCCCGGAGGATCGTGGACGAGGGCGGTGTTCACATCCATATTCACGCCCGCAAGCCTGACGGGACCCCCAGCTACGAGATCGAGGACTTCACCGCCATTTCAGACGCCATCCGCCAGGAGGTCGGCGACGGCGTGATCATCAACTTCTCCACCGGCACCGTCGGCGTCCCGGTGGAGAAGCGGATCGCCTATCTGGAGGCGGGCCGACCGGAGGTGGCGGCTCTGAACATGGGCTCCATGAACTACGCCAAGTACTCCCGCAAGCGGCGGGACTTCGTGTTCAAGTTCGTGTTCACGAACCCCTTCGACGAGATCATCCAGCTGCTGGAGGCCATGCGCCGCCTGGACATCAAGCCTGAGCACGAATGCTTCGATCTCGGCCACGTCGGCTCGCTCGTCCCGCTGGTCGACATGGGATTGCTCGAGCCGCCGCTGCACGCCGACTTCGTGATGGGCGTGGTGGGAGGCGTCCCGGCCAGCGCCCGCAACCTGGGCGCGATGGCCGACAACCTGGCCGCGGTGGGGGTGGGACACCACTGGGGAGTTATCGGAATCGGCCGCGACCAGTGGATGCTTGTGGCCGCGGCGCTCACGCTGGGCGGCTCGGTCCGGGTTGGCCTGGAGGACAATTTCTACCTTCCGGACGGGGAGATGGCGCGGTCCAACGGCGACCTGATCGCCCAGGCTCGTCGCATGACCGAGGAGATCGGACGCCGTCCCGCCACCGTCGAGGAGGCCCGCGCCCTGCTGGGCGTCAAGCAGAGGGTCGGGGCGTGAGTCTGCCCCTCGAAGGCCTCAGGGTGCTCGACCTGACGCGCCTGCTCCCCGGCGGCTACTGCTCCCTGCTCATGGCTGACTTCGGGGCCGAGGTCATCAAGGTGGAGGACACGGCGCTGGGTGATTATGTCCGCTGGTCGCCTCCCTACTACGAGGGCGCCGATGACAGCGCCAAGGGCGCGCTGTTCCTGGCCCTGAACCGGGGCAAGCGTTCCATCAGGATCGACCTGAAGAACGACCGCGGCAAGGAGGTCCTTCTCAGGCTCGCCCGTGAGGCTGATGTCCTGCTGGAGTCCTTCCGTCCCGGAGTATTGGATCGCCTCGGGGTCGGCTGGGAGGCCCTCAGGGCCGAGAACGAGCGGCTCATCTACTGCGCCATCACCGGCTATGGCCAGGATGGGCCGAACCGGCTTCGCTCCGGGCACGACATGAATTACCTCGGCCTGAACGGGCTGCTCGGCCTGACCGGAGAGCCTGACGGCCCGCCGGTGCAGTCCGCGGGGCAGATCGCCGATCTGGGCGGCGGCGGCCTGATGGCGCTGGTCGGTGTCCTGGTGGCGCTGCACGAGCGAGAGCGCTCGGGCCGGGGTCAGTTCGTGGACTCCTCGATGTTCGACGGTTCGCTGTCCTGGCTGGCCATGGTGGCGGCGGACATGTTCGCCACGGGCCACGCCCCCCAGCGCGGCCGCCTGAACCTGGCGGGCGGCATCAGCTGCTACCGGCCGTACCGGTGCTCGGACGGGTACGTGACGCTGGGCGCCCTGGAGCCCAAGTT
Source organism: Solirubrobacteraceae bacterium (assembly GCA_045805485.1). GTDB lineage: Bacteria > Actinomycetota > Thermoleophilia > Solirubrobacterales > Solirubrobacteraceae > Palsa-465. The sequence continues at coordinate 4,708 of JBJMLC010000058.1, forward strand.
CTGGGCCAACTTCTGCCGCGGAGTGGGGCGCGAGGATCTGCTGGAGCACGCCTTTGACCCGCCGGGGTCGGAAACCCACCGGGCCCTGGAGGAGATCTTCGGGCAGCGCACCCGCGAGCAGTGGAGCGCATTTGCCTCCGAAAACGACTGTTGCCTGGAACCGGTGTTGGGGCTCGATGAGGCAGTCCAGTCAGAGCAGGTGAGGGCTCGGGAGATGGTCGTGGAGCTGGAACAGCCGGGAGCGGAGCGACCGGTCAAGCTCCTGGGCGCTCCGATCAAGCTCAGCCGCACCCCTGCTGCGCCGACCCGTGCTCCCGGCCCCGCGCTGGGGGAGGCCACGGACGAGTTCCTGTCGGCGGCCGGCTACTCCGACCAGGAGATCGCCGAACTGCATGACTCGGGCGCCGTGGCCGGACCCGCCGGCGTGCAGCGCGGGTCCTTCCTGGCCGGCTGAGTCCCATGAGCGTTGACACCCAGGGCATGCTCAAGATCTCCGAGCTGGCCGAGCGCTCCGGCGTGAGCGCGGCCACGATCAAGCACTATCTCCGTGAGGGCCTGCTGGGCGGCGAGGACGACGTCCTGCGCACGTCGAGGAACATGGCGTACTACCCGGCCCACTTCGTCGATCGCGTCCTGTTGATCAAGCGCCTTCAGGAGGAGCGCTTCATGCCGCTGCGGGTGATCCGGCAGCTGTTGGGTGAGGACCCTGACCGGATGCTGCGGTTGATCGAGCTTGAGGACCGGATCCTGGAGCGGGCGATCGAGGCCAGCGAGACCGGCCGGGTATCCCGCGTCCGCGCCCGCGAAACGTATGACGTACCGGCCAACGTGCTCGATCGTCTGGAGGCGCTGGGCGTGCTCAGCCCCAACGCCCGGGGGTACGACGCTGACGATGTGGCGATCATCGAGGCCATCTCCCGGTTCCGCGCGGGCGGATACGAGGAGGCCATCGGCTTCACGGTGTACGACACGCTCCGCTACCGCCAGGCGCTGGAGCCGCTGGTGGAGGAGGAGGTCAGAGTCCTGCTGGACCGGCTGGCCGGGGTGGAGGTGAACCGGGCGGTGGAGATCATCTCCTCCGGCGCCGAGCCGCTCCGCGAGCTCATCGGGGCCATGCACTCCAAGCTTCTCCTGGCCGCCCTGCGGCGACAGAGGGGACTGGACTAGCTGGTCGTACGTCCCGTCCCGGTGGAGCGCACGCGGGCTCTGCGCCAGCAGATCCTGCGCCCCCACCAGAGCTTGGCCGAGCTGGCCTCACACGAGCCCCCTGACGCGTTCGCCGTCGGCACCCTGGAAGACGGCGAACTTGTGTCCGTCGGCCTGATCGGGCGGGAGGGCGAGCCCGGCGAGTGGCGAGTGCGGGGAATGGCCACGCTGCCCTCGCGGCGCGGACGCGGCGCCGGGAGCTCGGTCCTGTCGGCGCTGCTTGACCACGCCGCCGGCCAGGGAGCGACCGCCGTGTGGTGCACGGTTCGCACCCCCGCGCGCACGCTGTACGAGCGAGCCGGATTCGAGGCCGTCTCCGAGGAGTACGAGATGCCTCAGATCGGCCCGCACGTGGTCATGCGACGGCAGCTCTGAGCCGGCCGAGGACCCCCTGCGGGTCATGGATGATCCGGCAGCCTTCCCGGACCACCCGGGCGGTGCCGGAATCCACCGGGTCCACGGTGGCCCAGCTCGGCGAGCCGATGGCCACGTCAAGCTCCAGACCGGAGGTCATGCGCAGCCGCTGCTCCATCAGGGCGCCCCTCCAGGCGCTGCCCTGAACCGCCGGTGCTCCGAGCTCGTGCGCCCAGTCCTCCTGCTGGAGGTAGCGCGCCGGATCACGGCTGAGGAACACCAGGTCCACGTCGGAATCCAGCCGTGGGCTCTGACGGGCTCGCGACCCCACCAGGGCCACCGCCACCAGGTCCTCCTGAGACCGCGCCCACCTCGCGATGTCCCCCAACAGACGCTCGATCTCATCCCGGCCTTCGCCGACCCCCCAGCGTTCACGATCGATGGCATGGACGATCACCGGGATCTCAAACATGACGTCATCCCGGATCGGCTGCATCGCCAGCCGGCGCGCCACGCTCAGCGAGCGGCTGTTGTCCGGCCGGATCATCGCTGTCACGTAGCCCAGCGGGAGCGTGCGGAATCCCCAGTCGATGACCGTCCGGGCGGCCTCGGTGGCGTAGCCCTGGCCCCAGGCCTGCCGCCGCAGCGCCCACCCCGCCTCCGTCTCGCCGAGCTCTGGCCAGAACCTCAACCCCATCCGGCCCAGGAAGCGGCCGCTGGAGCGCTCCAGCACGGCCATCAGGTCGTGCCCCCGCTCCCGCCAGTTCTCCTCGCACAGCTCCAGGCGCTCCCGGGCCAGGTCCGGAGTCGTCGATCCCAAGAACTCGATGATCGTCGGTTCCCGGTGGAGCTCCAGGACATCGTCCAGATCGCGCACGGTCATGGGACGCAGGAGGAGCCGGGGGGTCTGGATCCGGATATCCGGGAGATCGGTCACCACCAGGCATCGTGCTCCTCGGTCACGCCAAATCCCTCGGAGAGCTCGATGCCGCCCGGGAGTCGGCCGCTGAACGTCCCGAAGGGCTGCCGGTAGCTGCTGCGCACCAGGAGCAGGTTCTCCCGATGCTCGCGGATGGCCTCAGGGCGGAAGCGCAGCTCGTCGATCCTCGTCAGGTCCTCTGAGAACGAGCACGGTGGAACCTCGTCCGGCACCCCGGCAACCCATACCGTTCGCTCACTGGATACCTGCGGATCGTTCACGCCACTGACGAGGTTCCAGGCCACCTCCAGGCCCTCGCTCGAGCGGCCGATACCCGCGCTCCAGTGCCAATGTGTGTGGCGGGGGTAGTACGCCGCCGTGTCGTCGATCACCGCCCGCCCCTCCAGGCTCCGCATAGCCCCGTCAAGCTCAATCTCCAGGCGGGCGGAAACCGGCGCCTGCTTCCGCGTCCAGGCGTAGCTCGCGCCGGCCGGGCACACCGCCTCCACCCCCGGCACCTCGTCCAGGCGGAGTTCGAGCCGCAGCCCACCTGCGCGCAGCGCCGCCCCGCCAGCCCACATCCGGAGACCTCCGGACCCCATCACCGTCTCCTCGTGCATGCGCTCGTTGACCCTGTCCCAGACCGCCCAGAACGACTGCCGGGCCCGTCCGACCCTGACCCTGCCCAGGCACAGCATCAGCTCCGGTCCGTACAGGCCGATGTACCGCCAGGCCTTCAGCGGTCTGCCTGCGTGATGTGAGGGCATGGGCGCCGGGGGCAGTGGGAGCTCGGCCAGCCCTGACGGTCGGGGCTGGCCGAAAACGCCCCGGTAGGGGAGGGAGTCGAGCGGCACTGCCGGGTATCCTGACTGACGCGTCAATCAATCGCCCGGAGGAGAGTCCGTGCGACCGGGAGGAGATTCAGTGCGCACCGGCGCGGTGCAGCTCAACTCGACGAACGACGTCGATCGCAATCTTGAAACCGCCGACCGCCTGGTTCGGGATGCCGTGTCGATGGGCGCCGAGTTGGTGGTGCTGCCGGAGAAGTGGAATCTCCTGGCCGGAGGCGAGGAGATGGCCGCCGGTGCCCAGCCGCTGGACGGGCCGGCGCTCACCTGGGCTCGCGCGGTGGCTGCAGAGCTGGGGATAGACCTGGTGGCCGGCTCGATTGTGGAGCGGGTTCCCGGGCAGGAGAAATCGTGCAACACGAGCGTGCATGTGGGTTCCGATGGTCAGCTCCGGGCGACGTATCGCAAGCTCCACCTGTTCGACGTGGAGGTCGACGGGGTCCTGTACGCCGAGTCCGAGCATGAGCAGGCGGGCGAGGAGGTCGTGCTCTCCGAGCTCGACGATGGCACCGCGCTCGGGATGAGCGTCTGCTACGACCTCCGGTTCCCCGAGCTCTATCGCTGCCTGTCAGCCGCCGGCGCGCAGGTGATCTCCGTGCCCAGCGCGTTCACCCTGGCCACGACCCGGGACCACTGGGAGATCCTGCTCAGGGCGCGCGCGATCGAGAACCAGTGCTTCGTCGTCGCCCCGAACCAGATCGGATCGCATCCTCCCGGCAACCGTTCCGGTGGGCGCTCGATGATCGTTGATCCGTGGGGCCTCGTGCTGGCCACCGCGCCGGACGCCGAGGTGGCGGTGGTGGCCGAACTTGACCTCTCCCGGCTCGGCGATGTCCGGCGCAGGCTGCCTGCGCTGACTCACCGGCGCACGGACGTGTACGCGTGACCGCCGTGGCCAGACCCTCGCCGGCCGACAAGCGTCGGCAGATCCTGGACGCCGCCGTCCGGGTGCTCGCCCGGCAGGGCTTTCACACCTGTCGGGTTTCGGACATCGCCGACGAAGCCGGCGTGGCGTATGGCCTTGTCTACCACTACTTCTCCTCCAAGGAGGAGATTCTGGACACGCTGTTCGTGGAGCGCTGGAACCTCATGCTCGAGGCGATCGCCGAGGCCGACAGCCGGCAGCCCGCGCCCCGCGAGAAGCTGATGGCCATCGCGGGGTTCATCGTCGACTCCTACCGGCACGACCCGGAGATGATGAAGGTGATCATCGTCGAGGTCACGAGGGCGGCCAACACGTTCGGGCGAACCCATCTGAGCCAGATTCGCGAGGCCTACGACCAGATCGCCTCGATCGTCGCCCGGGCCCAGGCGGAGGGCTCCTTCCGGAAGGAGATCGATCCCGAGTTCGCCGCCCTGGCCTTCTACGGGCTGATCGAGCAGGTGCTCACGATCTGGATCTTCGACTCCGCTCCGGTCGATAAGCAGCAGCTCGAACGGGCGAAGGTGCGGATCGTGGACACGATCTGCTGGGGCCTGGAGCAGTGAGGGGCCCGGCTCGTCTGAAAGAATGACTCCCGAATGAGCGAAAGCCCTCTGATGAAGCGTCTCCTCTGGTCCGGTCTCCTGGCGGGAACCGGGGCCCTGGCCACGTTGATGGCTGCGCGGGCCTCCTCCGTGATCTGGAAGCGGATTTTCGATGAGGATCCGCCCGAGTGACGGACGAGGCCCAGACCACCGGACCGCTCACGCCTGGATCGCCGGTCCCCGCCGCGGCCCAGGCTCCGAGCGTGCAGGAGCACGCCGCCTCGAGCCGGACCTCGGCGCCTGCCGATCGGCCGGAGATCATCGTGGGCGCCGCCTTCGCGGCCGGGTTCACCCTGGCCATGCTGTTCAGGCGGCTGGTCCGCTAGGAACGAGAGGAGAGCGTCTTGGCCACCGCTAAGAACGGAAAGCGAACCGACGGCGAGAACATCGGGGCTGTGGTCACCGAGGTTTCTGAGCGCATGAGTGTGCTCGTGCGTGAGGAGATCGAGCTGGCCAAGGCTGAGATGAGCCAGAAGGCCATGAGCATCACCAAGGGCGCCGTGGCCGTGGGGGCGGGCGCGATGTTCGCGGTCTTTGTACTTGTCTACGCGCTGACGGCGCTGGCCTGGGGGATAAACGCCGTCGTGATCGACGGGGCCGGAGACATCTGGATCGGCTTCCTGATCGTGTCGGGACTGGTCCTCCTGGTGGCCATCGCCGCCTTCGTGTTCGCCTGGCGCAAGCTCCGTGTGGGGGCGCCGACGCCGGAGATGGCCATCGATGAAGCCAAGAAGATCCGCGAGACGGTGACGGTCAAGGGGGGCGAGGACACCTGATGCCCGCCCGCACTCCGGAGGAGATCCGGGCTTCGATCGAGCTGAACCGCCAGGAGCTGGGACAGTCGCTGGAGCGGCTGCGGGGAGAGGTCACCCGCCTGACCGACTGGCGGGGCCAGCTCCGTGATCACCAGCGCGAGGCGATCGTGGCCGCGGCCGCCCTCGGTTTCTTTCTGGGCGGCGGCCTGGCAGCGTTCGGCACCTTCGTCGGCGGGGGGAAGAAGCGGCGGGGACGCTCGCGGCGACGCCGCTAGCCGTCGCTCCCGGGGCGCCTACCTAGCCGTCCCTCCCGGAGCGCCTACTGCAGATAGGAGCTCGGGAGACCTCCCACCCCCAGCAGTCCGGGCCCGACATGGGCTCCGATCACCGGGCCGATCTCCGAGGTGGTCATGGGCTCAGCACCGAAGATCTCCACTCCGCGGGCCTTGAGCCGCTCTGCTTCCTCAGGGGCATGGATGTGCTGAACCATCCAGGCGTCGGCCCCGGTCTCGGCCCGCTCACGGAGGAGGTCGACCATCCTCTCGAAGGCTCGTCGGGAGGTCCGAACCCGCTCGATCGGCGTGATCTGAGCCTCCACGGTGAGGATGGGCTTGATGCTCAGCGCCGATCCCAGCCAGGCCTGGGCTCCGCCGATCCGTCCGCCGCGACGCAGGTACTCCAGGGTGTCCAGGGCAAACCACATCTTGAGCTCGCTCCGAGCCCGCTGGGCCCGATCGGCAACGGTCTGGCCGTCGGCTCCCGCCCTGGCCGCGGCCGCGGCGGCCAGCAGGACGAGCCCCTGTCCGCCACAGGCCGACAGGGAGTCCACGACGTACACCATCTCGGCGCGGGAGCCGAGCTGTTCGCGGGCCTGGGCGGCTGAGGCCACGGTGCCGGACATGCCCCCGGCCAGGTGGATCGAGACGATCTCGTGGCCGGCGTCCAGCAGCGGCTCATACACCGCCAGGAAGTCGCCGATCGAGGGCTGTGAGGTCGTCGGGAGGTCGCTGGCGGCGCCCAGCCGCTCGTAGTACGCGTCGTAGTCCGTGATCTCGGTTTCCCGCTGTGTCTGGCCCTGCCAGTGCACATACAGGCTGACCAAATGGATGTCGTTCGCTCGAACGAGCTCCTGCGGCAGGTAGTGGCAGGTGTCGGACACGATCGCCACTGGCATGACCGGCCACCCTACCCAACCGGTCTATCGTCTGCGTATGGCCACGCTGTACCGCTGCTCCACCCCCACTGACTGGCTCTGCCCGTGCGGAAAGGTGGCCCGGGCCCTGAAGCGGCAGGAGGTTCCCTTCCAGCAGGTCGTCGTGCCCATGCGTCGGTCCGGGCGTCCGGAGGTGGAGGCGCTCACCGGCCAGCGCCGGGTCCCGGTCCTGGTCATCGGCGGCGAGGCCATATCGGACTCCCGGCGGATTCTGGAGAACCTGGAGCGGCGGGGTGAGGTGGACGGAAACGGCGGGCCGTTGTAGGGTCTAGAGCCAACAACCAAGGAGGAGGGGCAAGATGCACCTGAAGCGCAGTCGCCTTGTTATGGGCATGGCCGTCAGCGCGATCGTGGTGGCGCCGGCAGTAGCCGGGGCCACCGTGGGGAACAGCTTGACCATCATCGGGCCGAGCACGGCGCAGGTCGGCGTGCCGTTCCACTACAAGGTGAAGGGGACCAGTACGAAGACGACGAATCGGAAACTGTCCGCCTTCGCAAACACGGCCCAGAAATGTCCGAGGACCTACAAGGGTGAGCTCGCGACGCCGTTCGCGCCCACTCAGGTCACGTACCCGGTGCGGTACCACAGCTTCGTCGCTAGGTACAAGATCACCCCGAGGTCGAAGGGCCCGCATTACATCTGCGTCTATCTCTACGTGGGCTCGACGAAACGAACCCTGGTTCACGCCTCGCACAAGTACGTCACAAGCTAGGGGCGCTTCACGGCATTTGGTGCGCGGCCCCGGGCGGGCCGCGCACCACCCCCTGCTCCGTAACGAGCGCGGTGACCAGCTCGGCGGGCGTGACGTCAAAGGCGGGATTGCGACATGGAGTGTCCGGGAGGGCGGTCGACGCGTCGCCCGCCCGGAGCACCTCGTCGGGACCCCTTTCCTCGATCACGATGTCGCTTCCTGATCGGCATGCGGAATCGATCGTGGACGTGGGGCCAGCCACCACGAAGGGAACCCCGGCCGCCTGAGCGGCCAGCGCCAGACCGTAGGTCCCCACCTTGTTGGCGACGTCGCCGTTGGCGGCCACCCGATCACAGCCCACCACCACGGCTCCCACGGTCCCGGAGGCGATCAGACCCGGGGCTGCGCCGTCGACCACCAGCTCGTACGGGATACCCATGCGGCTCAGCTCATATGCCGTGAGCCGCGCACCCTGGAGGAGCGGCCGGGTTTCGGTGACCACCACGTAGCCCAGCCGGCCGCGCTGGAAGAGCTCGGCGATCACGGCCAGCGCCGTACCGGCACCCGGTGCCGCCAGGGCGCCGGTGTTGCAGTGCGTGAGCGCCACGTCGACCTGATCGAGCAGATCGGCGCCGTGGCGGGCGATGGCCTGACTGGCCTCCTCCTCCTGCGCCCTTATGGCCCCGGCCTCGGCCAGGGCGGTCGTGGCGGGTGGGCCCTGGCCGGCGGTGACCGCATCGCGCACCCGGCGCACCGCCCATCCAAGATTGACCGCCGTCGGACGGGCGTCCTCCAGAATCTGACACGCGCGAGCCAGGTTCTCAGGCGTGGCATCTCTGGCCATCTCCAGGGCGATCCCATAAGCCGCGGCCACCCCGATGAGCGGAGCCCCGCGGATGGCCAGGCCCCGGATGGCCGCGGCGACGTCGGCGGCACCCCGCAGCTCCAGCTCGGTCTCCTGCCAGGGCAGCGCGCGCTGATCGATGGCCCGCAGAACGCCGTCTTGGAACCGCAGCGCGACGAGCGGGTGAGCCCGGCCCGTCAACCGCCTACCCCCTGGAGTGGCTCACAGCCTGTTCTCGATGGTGAGCGGGGGAGACTGGACGGCCGCCTCTTCCGGCGCCGCCTCCTCAGGCGCCCCGCCATCGAGACCCAGCGTCTGCTGGAGCTCGCCGGACTGATACATCTCGGTCACGATGTCGCAGCCTCCGACCAGCTCGCCATCGACGAACAGCTGAGGAATCGTGGGCCAGTTCGAGACCGCCGTGAGCTCCTGCCTGATCCTGGGATCCGGAAGGACGTTCACGGCGGCAAACGGCTGTCCGAGCGACTGGAGGATGGCCACCGTGCGAGCCGAGAAGCCACACGCCGGTTGGTCAGGCGTGCCCTTCATGAACAGGAGCACTGGGTTCTCCGAGATGGCGTTCGCGATCTCGTCTCTGAGGGGATTGGGGGACTGCTCGGTCATATGACGTGCTCCTCTTTCTCTTCTGCCTTGGTCTGGATCGACAGGGCGTGGATGCGGTCGCCCACCTCGGAGCCGAAGATGTCGTACACCAGTCGGTGCTGGGCAATTCGGGTCAGGCCGCTGAATGCCTGGGCGGATATCACCGCACTGAAGTGGTGTCCGTCACCGGTCACCTCGGCCCGGGCGCCGGGAATCCCCGCCTCGATGCGCTGCTTGAGCTCCTCGGGAGTGACCGACATGCCCCTAGCGTAGCGGTCCGGAGGCCACCGCTATACTCAATGAAGCGATGATCACGCTGACGGATAAGGGCGCCGAGAAGGTCAACGAGTTCCTGGCCACGCAGTCCGCTGTGGCTGAAACCGCGGGCCTGCGGGTGGGCGTGCGGGGCGGCGGGTGCTCGGGCTTCCAGTACGCCCTCGCCTTCGACGAGCAGCGGGACGGAGACACGGTCTTCGAGGACAAGGGGATCCGCCTCTTGGTGGACAGCCAGAGCCTGCCCTACGTGCACGGCTCCACCATCGATTTCGTCGACGGCCTCCAGGGGGCCGGCTTCAAGGTCGACAACCCGAACGTCATCGCCGCCTGCGGATGCGGTTCGTCCTTCCGGGTAGCCGACGAAGAGGAAGTCTCGGCCGTTTAGGGCCTCGGCGCCGGCTCAAGTCGGGCCGCGCCGCTACCGATTCAGCTGGGCAGTGAGCGGAGTCCTCAGGACACTTGGGTTGGCGATGGCCGTACTGTTGGGCGCCGCGGCCGCTGCCCTCGCCGCCCCCGGGCTTCACGTGTCGGGCAACCGGCTGGTGGACGATCGCGGGCATCCGGTCACCCTGCGCGGCGTCAACCGATCAGGCACCGAGTACGCCTGCATCCAGGGGTGGGGCATCTTCGACGGGCCAGGCGACGCTGTCTCGGTGCGCGCCATCGCGTCCTGGCACGTGAACTTCGTCCGCGTGCCGATCAACGAGGACTGCTGGCTGGGCACGGGCGGCGTGAGGCGAGCCTACGGCGGCGCCCGCTACCGGCGGGCGATCGTGCGCTACGTCGCCCTGCTCCATCGCCACCACATCTATCCCGAGCTCTCGCTGATCTGGGCTGCTCCTGGCCGGTACAGGGCCACCTACCAGTCTGGCGCGCCGGACGAGGATCACTCGCCCGCCGTGTGGAGGAGCCTGGCCGCCACGTTCCGTCACGACCAGCGCGTGATCCTGGCTCCCTGGGGCGAGACGATCGTCGACGCCCGCTGCTTTTTGAAAGGCGGCGTGTGCGAGGCCACATACGGGCCGCACAACAAGCCCTATCGCGTGGCGGGGATGCAGCAGGCCGTCCGCGTGATGCGCTCCGCCGGCTACGCGGGGGTCATCTCGATCCCCGGACTCGACTACGCCAACGACCTCTCAGCTTGGCTCTCCCACACGCCGCGGGATCCCCGTCACCAGCTCATCGCCGAGGCACACGTGTACGGGAAGAACACATGCTCGTCGCTGGCCTGCCTGAACCGAACGATGGCCCCGGTGGGCCGGCGAGTGCCTTTGATCTTTGGCGAGCTCGGCGAGACCTACGACGCCTCGAGCTGCGCCTCCACGAACACTTCCGTGTTCCTGCATTGGGCGCGAGCGCACCACGTGGGAACCGCCGCCTGGACCTGGGACACCTGGGGCGGGTGCGGGGTCCTGATCAAGAGCTACAGCGGAACGCCCGCCAACGCGTATGGGCGGTTCGTGAGCGACTGGTATGCCTCAGGCTGACGCGGTCTCCACCGGCGCCCGCGAGCCCGACGGCGCGGACTGAGCGAGTCCGCCCTACGCCGGCACGGCGTCCAGCGAGCGCCACAGATAGAGGCAGGCAAGCGTCCGATGAGGACTCCACGGCTCGCTCAGAGTCTCCAGCTCTGACGGGGCAGGGAGCGCCTCCAGGCCATACAGCCGCTTCACCGCGTTCCGGAGCCCCAGGTCCCCAACCGCCATCACGTCCGGGCGGCCCAGGTGGAACATCAGAAACATGTGGGACGTCCAGACGCCGAGCCCCTTCACGGCCACCAGCTCGGAGATGACCTCCTCGTCCGGCAGCTCGTCCAGGCGCTCCAGCTCCAGCGAGCCGTCCAGCACGTGCTCGGCCAGCGAGCGCAGGAATCCCACCTTGGCCCGGCTCAGGCCCGCGGCGGCCCGGAGCTCCTCCGGATCGTCCGCCAGCACCTCGGCCGGGGTGGGCGTGCGGCCGCCGAAGCGCTCGGTCAGCCTCGTGTATATCGACCGCGCGGCCTTGGTGGAGAGCTGCTGGCCGATGATGGAGCGCACCAGCGCGCCGTAATGGTCGGTGGGGGGCCGACCGCGGCGGGTATCGCCCAGGCCGTTGGGACCAAGCTCGTCGATCAGGGCGCGCAGCACGGGATCAGCGCTGCGCAGGTGCTCGACCGCCCGCGGGGTATCGAGGCGTTTGCTACGGCTGGCCGGCAACGACCCCGGGGACGCCGGTGTTGGTGGAGTACTTGGGCTGAAGCTTGGTATCAGGCCGGATCTCGTGCACGGCCTGGGCGACCGCGATGGCCGACTCGGCGAACCCGGTGGCGATCAGCTTGAGCTTGCCCTCGAACGTGGTGATGTCGCCGCAGGCCCACACCCGCTCCAGCGAGGTCTGCATCACCTGGTCGACCACGATCGCGCCCTTCTCGATCTCGAAGCCCCAATTCTTGAGCGGGCCCAGCGCGGTCTTGAAGCCGAGCTGGAGCAGGATCGCGTCGACCTCGACCTCGATCTCCTGGGCCTCGTCCTCGGAGTGGAACAGCCGCACCCGCTCCACCGAGCCGTCACCGTAGACGTCTCTGATCTGGAACGGGACGTGTAGCGCGACGTCGCCGCGCTCGGCGGCGTCCATCACCTGGCCGACCGTAACCTCGTGGGCGCGGAAGCCCTCGCGCCGGTGAACCAGGCTGACCTCGGAGGCCGTGTCCAGCAGGTTGATCACCCAGTCCATGGCCGAGTCGCCGCCGCCCACGATCATGACTCGCTTGCCTTCGAACACGGACTTCTCGCCCACGATGTAGTGCGCTCCACGCCCCTCCCACGGAGTCATGTCGTAGCCGGGCAGCGTCTTGGGCTCGAACGCCCCGTGGCCGCCGGCCACCACCACGGTTCGTGACCGCAGCTCGCCCTGGTCGGTGTGCAGGACGACGACGCGGTCCTCGCCGTCTCCCTCCCACGAGATCGTCTGCGCCGTTGTGTTCAGGTGGACGGGGACGTCGAACTGCTCCAGCGCCTGCTGGCGCATCAGCTCCACCAGGTCCTTCGCCAGGACCTTGGGGTGGCCGGGGACATCGAAGACCCATTTCTCCGGGTAGAGAGTGGTGAGCTGGCCACCCAACTCAGGCAGGGAGTCGATGATGCGAGAGGACGCCTCACGCATTCCGCCCCAGAAGGCCGTGCACATGCCGACCGGCCCGGCGCCGATCACGGTGATGTCCCGGACCTCGGTGAAATCGTTCATGCCGCACCCGTGACGCTCAGCGCGGCCCCGTCCAGCGCTCCCAGCGCGCGCTCCACCGAGCAGGAGATGCAGGTGAACGTGGGCGTGTCCCGGAGCGTGTACGCGCTTGACTCCGTCGTCCGCAGCCGCTGCACCAGGTCCAGGAAATCGGCCGGGTTATCGGTTTCGAAGGCCACCACGAACTCCTGGTCGTCCAGGCCGAAGGAGTAGCTCGTGTTCAGGTCGACCGACGGGTACTCGCGCCCCACGCGGATGTGCTCCTGCATGATCCTCCAGCGCTCATCCTGGGGCAGCGCGTACCAGCCACGGGTCTTGACGAACGGGTACACGAACAGATACTTGCCGTGCGCCGGTCGAACCTGGAGGCGTGACTCGTCCGAGTACTCAGACGGCTTGGTCATGGCGAGCAGGGAGTACGGCGTGGTGCACCACTTCATCAGGCCGCTCTGGGCCAGCACCACGTGGAACTCATGAATCCGCTCCAGGTTCTGGGCCTGGCTGAGCAGCATGAGGTCCGCGTCGCCGCGAGTACCCACCAGCGAGAACGCTCGCAGCAGGTGGCCGTCGGCGAAGTCCTGGCAGGCGGCGATGAACTCGCGCTTGTCAGAGGCGCGCTGCTCATCGTCGAGCCGCCGCCATTCCGGGGCCACCTTGAGAAATGTGTACTTGACGAGGTGCCGCATCGGCGTCACGGCTGATGATACGCGCGGGTATGGCAAGTACCGCGAGCGCGATCTACTCCAAGATCTCACTCCCAGACAGGGCCGCCAGGCACTAGGATTGTGGTGCATGCGGATAGCGCTTCTGTCCCCCTATTCCTGGGCATATCCGGGGGGCGTGAACCGGCACATAGCGGCACTCGCTGAGTGCTTCATCGATAACGGTCACGACGTCCTCGTTCTGGCGCCCTACGACCCGCCAGGCCGCTTCTCGACCGTGCTTCATCGCGGGGCCCGGCCCCAGCCGGTGAGCGTGCCTGAGTACGTCGTTCCGCTCGGCCGCACCGTGGGGTTCAAGGCCAACGGCGCGGTCTCGAACATCTCGCTGACTCCCTACGGACTCGCCGCCGCGCAGCGTGAGCTGCGAACGGGCAACTACGACGTGCTCCACGTGCACGAGCCGATCTCTCCGCTGGCGCCGTGGGTGGTGACCGACCGGACCAAGCTGCCCGTGGTGGGCACCTTCCACACGTACAACGAGAACAAGCTGTCCAACGGAGCGGCCAGGATCCTGGGGGCCGCCCGGGTCTTCAACCGCCTGCACGCCCGGATCGCCGTGTCGGAGGCCTCGGCCTGGACGGCCAGGCGCTTCTTCGGAGGGCACTACACGATCGTTCCCAACGGCGTGCATCTCGACCTCCAGCGTGCCGGCCGCGGTGCGGCTCGCCCGCCAGGAGACCGGCTCCGGATGGTGTTCGTGGGACAGGCCGTGGACCGCAAGGGTCTCCCGCTGCTGCTGCGGGCCTTCGAGGCTCTGCGGGAGCACATCCCATCTGAGCTCACCGTCATCGGGCCCTCCCGGGAGGAGCTGGCTCCGCTGATGCTCGAGGCGCGCGACGTTCGTGTGCTGGGCAAGGTCGACGACGAGACGAAGTGGCGTGAGCTGGAGGAGGCTGACGTGCTGGTCGCTCCTTCGCTCCGGGGCGAGAGCTTCGGCATGGTCCTCACCGAGGCCTTCGCCGCCGGCACCCCGGTCGTGGCCTCCAACATCGCCGGTTACCGGGACGTCGTCAGCGATGGGGTGGACGGAGTCCTCGTGCCTCCCGGAGACGCTCAGGCCCTGGCCGAGACCCTCCGCGACCTCTACGAGGAACCAGCCCGCCGGACCGCGATGGCCCAGGCCGCTGTGGAGAAGGTCCAGAGGTTCACGTGGCCGCGCGTGGCCACGCAGGTGATGGAGGTTTACGAGGAGGCGATCGCCATCCCCCAGCCCGTGACCGCGATGCACCGGGCAGCGGTGCGCGTGGGGCTGCGGGCCGCCGACCTCAAGCCGCACGAGCCCGCGCGCCGCCTCAAGAGCCTGGAGCCCCAGACCCGCATGGCCAGGCGCAGCAGGGCCTTCTCGCTGGCCCGGCGAGGCGGACTGGCCGCCGTGACGCTGGGAGGCGCGGGTCTGGCCGTGCTGGCGCTGCAGAAGATCGGTCTGGCCAACATCGGCAAGGCGCTGATCGACTCCAGCCCCACGTTCGTTCTCCTGGCGCTGGCCATCATGTGCAGCGCCATGGTGATGCGTGCCTTCTCCTGGTACGCGATCCTCAAGGCGGCGCTCCCCAGGTCCCGGGTCAAGCTGTCGGACGCCATGCAGGGCACGTTCATCGGGGTCCTCATGTCCTCCACGCTGCCGGCGCGTCTGGGTGAGCCGTCCCGCGCTCTCGTCGTGGCCCGGCGCACCGGGCGGCCCCGCCAGAACTTCCCCATCGTCCTGGGGACGCTGGTCTCGCAGACGCTGCTGAACATCGTGGCCCTGGCCATCCTCGGCGCTGTCATGTTCTCCTCGGTCGACATCTTCAACGGCCATCACGACGTGCTCCTGGCTGCGGCCATCGCGCCCGTGACCCTGGTGGTGATCGTGCTCGTGATGCCTGTTCTGCTCCGCCATCCGGCCACCGAGCGCTTCGCTCGGCTGCACGCCGCCGCCATCGCGGTGCGCCGTGCGTTGAGCCGCGTCCGGGCCGGACTCACGGTCTTCCGCCAGCCGCGGCTTGGAGCCATCGCAACCGGGACTCAGCTGGCAGCCTGGGCTCTGCAGGCGCTGTCGTGCTACATGCTCCTGGTGGCGCTTGGCCTCGATCATCAGGCCGGAATCGCGGCGGCCGCGGCCGTTCTGTTCGCGGTCAACATCACCGCTGTCCTGCCGGCCACGCCGGCCAACCTGGGCGTCTTTCAGGCCGCGTGCGCCACGGTCCTGCACGCCGGCTGGCACGTCGGCTTCGGAACGGCCGTGGCCTACGGCGTGATTCTCCAGGCCGTCGAGGTCACGACGGCCATCCTCATGGGCATGCCCGCGCTCCTGAAGGAGGGCATGTCATGGAAGGAGATCCGGATGCGGGCCATGCACGCCACGCCGGTCAAGCTCCCCGAGCGCCCGAGCTCGCGCCAGCCCAAACCGGTGCGGCTGGAGAGCTAGTCGCCAGGAGCTTTGTGGCGATCGCCACGGAGCGCTGGTAGGCTGCCGCGTTCGGTAAGGGCAAAGAACGCGAGGAGGGGAACATGAAGGGGTTCGGGCGCGGGTTGACCGTGGCAGTGGTAGGGCTGGCTGTTGTGCTGACGGCATCCGCTGACGGCAGGGTCACAGGGACAACCCACCAGGTGAAGGGAGTGCTCGACTTTGAGGGGGTGGCCTGTCCGCCGAAGGGATCGTGCATAGCCGTGGGGGAGACCCCGCGCAGCTCCCACAACGAATCCACGGGACTCTTCGCGACGATCTCCTCCCGAGGAAGGTCCGGATCCCCCCACAAGGTGGACGGCACCTCTGTCCTCACTGCGGTGGCCTGTCCCGAGGCCAACGTGTGCTTCGCGGTGGGCAGCGTCTTCAACTCGGGCCCCCAGCATGCGGTATTCGTCAAGATCGACCACGGTCAGGCTGGCCAGGCGCATTCGCTGAAAATGGATGGCGCGGCGTCGATCGGCTGCGGCAGCCGCACCTCCTGCTGGGTCCCAGGAGAGGAGTTCCCCACAAGTGGCGGCAGCGTGGCCGCACCGAAGGTCGTCCACCTGGTCAACGGGAAGGTCGACAAGGTGTTCTCGCCCAACGGCTCCTACAGCTTTTCGGCCGGGGAGGCCGCTGGGGCGACGCCCGCCTGCTTCTCGGCCACCTCCTGCATTCTGGCGGGGAGGAGCGGTTTTCAGCAGAACAGCACCGGCCTCGTCTTCTCGCTCAACAGGGGGAAGGTGAAGGTCACACACCGCGTCGCAGGGACGAGCGGGCTCGCTGGCCTGGACTGCACCTCAAAGAGCTACTGCACGCTGGTGGGTTTCAAGGCCGAGGGCGAGTCGGAGCAGGGCGAGGTCACGACCCTGTCATCGGGCAAGGTGGGCCGGGTTCGGACTGTCAAGAACCTCGGTCTGTTCCCGCTGGCGTGCAGCGCGGCGGATGCGTGTTTCTCGTTCGGGGGACGTTTTGCCAACGGCAAGAGCGAGTCGTTCCTGGTGCCGATCAACCACGGCAAGCCTGGGAATCCCCAGCAGATCGACACCTTCATCCGGGCCGCCACGTGTCGTCGCACGCACTGTCTCGGGGTTGGTGAAGTGGGCTCGTTCCCCAACGAGAAGGGAACCGTGTTCAGCTTCACGGGCTGAGTCGCTCCGGCCGGGCTCTTTCCCGGGCTACAGGCTGAGGGGCCGGGGTAGGCTGGTCCTGGCCGGGGTAACCCGGCCGGGACGGTAGCCCCGGTCCTCAGACGCCATCCATGCCCGATCAGCCCGACACTGAGCGAGACCCGTCAGGCGCAGGACGCCACGAGGACCAACCGGACCCGCTGGCCGCCGGACGCCACGAGACGGACCTGGAGCGAGCCGATCGGAACCTGACCGAGCTGCTCCAGGAGCTGCGCGTGCTGACCACCGGGGTGCAGATCCTGTTCGCCTTTCTGCTCACGGTCCCGTTCAGCCAGGGCTTCAAGAACGTCACCTCCGGCGAGCGCTACCTCTATCTCGTGGTCCTGATCTCGGCCGCAGCTGCGGCTGGGCTGTTCATCGCGCCCACGGCAATGCACCGGCTCGTGTTCCGCCTCGGTGACAAGCCACACCTGGTTCGGATCGCCAGCCGGCTGGCGATTGCGGGGATCGCCTGCCTGACCGTCGCCATGACCGGAATCGTGGCGCTGATCACCGGCTATCTGTTTGGATGGGTGACCGGCGGAATCATGGCGGGGGTCGCCGCCATCTACTTCGTCACCCTGTGGTTCGTGCTCGGCCTGCGCCGAAGGATGAAGCTGCAGCGCCGGGCGGTATCGGACTAGCGCTTCAGCGGGATTCGGGCAGCCGCGCCGGCGCAGCGCGCGTGTCCCACGGCGACTGTCATCGTGCTCGTGTGGTGGCGAGAGGACGTGCCCACCATGACCCGGTCGCAGCCGGAGATCTCGACCCAGGAGTGCTTGGGCGAGCTCCAATAGGAGAACGCGCGCCGGTCCAGGAGCAGCTTCACCTCGCTCGTGGCTCCGGGGGCCAGGAACACCCGGGTGTAGGCGGCCAGGCGTTGCGGTGGCTCGCCGGTGGCCCGGGGCAGCCCGACGTAGATTTCCGGCACCTGCGCGCCGGCCCGCGAGCCGGTGTTGGTCACCCGGAGGCTGACGAGCGCGCCCCCGTGACCCACCGCACGCACGTGGGCGTGCCTGAGCGCGAATGTGGTGTATGACAGCCCATACCCAAACGGGAACAGAGGCTTGAGATGCTTGGCGTCGTACCACCGATACCCCACCAGCAGCCGCTCGGAATAGCGCTCCTGGGGGATCCCGTGCTTGTTGCTCACACCCGGGTACTGGAGCTTGGTGCGCGTCGGCAGCTGGGACATGGAACGGGGGAAGGTCTGAGGCAGCTTCCCTGAGGGGTCGACGTCACCGAACAGCAGGCTGGCGATTGCATCGCCGTCCTCCTGCCCGGGGTACCAGGCCTGGAGCACTCCTCTGACCGAGTGCAGCCAGGGCATGAACATGGGGCCGCCGGTGTCCAGGACGACCACGGTGTGAGGGTTGGCCTGGGTGACCGCTCTGATCAGCGCGTTCTGATCGGTGGACTGCTTGACGCAGCCGGCCAGGTTGCAGTTCTGCGCGTCGGCCAGGGATAGGTTCGGGCGGTCGTTGCCCTCGGACTCTTCGTCGTTGGCGAACACGATCGCGATGTCAGCCGACTGCGCGGCCGCAACGGCGTCGGCCGTCGAGCTTCCGTCGCTGTAGGTGACCACGTCACTGTCGGATTGCCCGCGCTGCTGGATCCCTTGAAACGGAGTCACCAGGTCTGACTTGGCTCCGGACTCTGGAATGTGCGAGCTGCCGCCCGTGTTGTAGGACTCCTCGGTCCCAGCCGGGCCGCCGGCCAAGCCGATCACGGCGATGCGCTTGCCGGTGCCCTGAATCGGCAGGACATGCTTGGCGTTCTTGAGAAGCACGGTCCCTTCCTCGGAGACCTGCCGAGCCAACGCCAGCTCGCCCGGAGTTTCCACACTGGCCGAATAGGCCTGGGGCTCGGCGGCGTGCGGACGCCAGAAGATCCGCGTCTGGAACATGCTCCGCAGGATCCGCAGCACCATGTCGTTGAGGCGGGACATCGGCACCTTGCCTGACTGCACGGCGGCCTTCAGCGCACTCCCGAAGTACGTCCCGGGCCCGAGGCCCATCTCCATGTCCAGTCCGGCCAGGGCCGAGGGAACGGTGGAGTGGGTGCCGTTCCAGTCGGACATCACCCAGCCCTTGAAGCCGAACTCGTGCTTCAGGACCTTCGTGAGCATGTACCGGTTCTGGCAGGCGTAGGCGCCCGCGATCCGGTTGTAGGAGCACATGACCGAGCCGACGTGGGCCTTCTGGACCGCGGTCTGGAATGCCGGCATGTAGATCTCGTGGAGGGTGCGCGGGTCGACGTGAACCGACACCGTCATCCGGTTCTGCTCGTTGTTGTTGAGCGCGTAATGCTTGATCGTGGCGATGACCGGGTTCTCCTGGATGCCCTTGATCTCGGCTGCCGCGCTCTGTGCCACCAGGTACGGATCCTCGCCGAATGCCTCTGAGTTCCGGCCGTTCATGGGCACCCGGGCGATGTTCACGTCAGGCGCCAGCTGGACGTTCACGCCCTTGTGCCAGGCCTCCCAGCCCAGCCTGCGGCCGAACTGTCGCTGGAGCGTCGTGTCCCAGCTGGAGGCCTGGGCGATCGGCACCGGGAAGGCCACCGTTCCCGTCTCCATGTCGCCCACGCCCGAGCCGGCGTCGTTCAGCATCAGGTCGGGGATGCACAGACGGGAGTTGGGCGGGATGTACCCCGCCACGCCATAGTGCGACCAGATCGGATCTGGCTGGTGGACCATCGCGATCTTGTCGTCGAGCGTCATCGCCCTCAGCACCGCGTGGGCTCGCTGAGTGGGCGTTGCCCTCCCGCGCAGCCAGGGACACTTGGATTTGACAGCGCCGGCGCTGTCCGATCCGAAGACCACCACTGCGAGCGCGGTCGCGGCCAGCATGATTGCGAAGAAGACCCCTACCCGGTGGCGAACCATGACGCGCATATCAATAGCGCGTTGGAATGCCCGGATGCGCCACCAGGAAGTCCCGCTGCTCCGCATACAGGCCCTGCGGCAACTCCAAAAACCATTCGCATCCCGCCGGAGCGGGACCGGCGGATCCGTCGGCCATCACGCACCTGAAGGCCAGTCCGACAGGCGAGTCGAGCCCGTTCTCGTAATGGCTCGGGTACTCGATGTACCCGAGCAGCTCCCCCACGTCCACCTGCAGCCCGAGCTCGTCGCGGGCCACGCGCCGCACGGCCCTGACCACTGGCTCGGCGAACAGAACGGTGCCACCCGGGATGTGCCAGGCTCCGACGTTGGGCGGGATGTCCCGGCGCATGAGCAGCACACCGCGCTGAGGCGTGGCGATCACAACCTCCACGCACAGCCGGGGGACCCGGCTGTAGATGGCGTCGAACTCGGGCTTGGGAAGCCAGCCGGGAGGGCGGGAGGCATCGGACAAGGCAGGGAGGCTATGCGCTGGCCGGGATCTGGACGGGGCCCGGCTCCAGCGAAGAGGACGGGATATCACCGTGCACGTGAGCCGCGCACAGCGCCGCCGCTCCCAGAAGCTCGGCCGCGGGACCGAGCGCGCTGGCACGGACCTCCAGGTCAAGGGCGATCACCTGCATGGCGGCCTGACGAAGCGAAGCTCGCAGCGGCTCGATCAGAAGGTCGCCGGCCGCTGCCAGCTCTCCACCCACCACGACCATCGAGGGATTGAGGACGTTGCTCACCTCGCCGATGGCCCGTCCGAGGGCCGCCCCGGCGTCAGCGAGGGCGCGCTCTGCGGCCGCGTCTGAGGACCGGGCGAGGTCAATCACATCCTCGATCGTGACTCCATCCGGGTGGGTGCCGATCAGCGCCGCCGTGATCGCTCCGATGCCGCAGACGGTCTCCAGGCAGCCCCTGCTCCCACACCGACAGATCCGGCCCGCGGGCTCCACCGTCACATGCCCCAGCTCACCTGCCATGCCGGCCGCCCCGCGGTATATCTGCCCGTTTACGATCAACCCCGCTCCGACGCCGGTGGACGCCTTGACGAACAGCAGGTGCCGGCAGCCGACGGAGGCGCCGGACCGGGCCTCCGCATAGGCCGCCACGTTGGCGTCGTTGTCGATGATCACCGGCACGTCCAGAAGATCGCTCAGCCGACGGGCGGGATCGACCTTGGCCCAGCCGCGCAGAATCGAGAACGACCCGATCGTCCCGTGCCGGAAGTCGACCGGACCAGGGAGCGACGCCGCCGCCGCGAGCACGGCCCCTGCGCCTGCGGGGAGCCGCTCGAGCAGCGATCTCGCCAGCGTGGCGGCGGCGGTGAGCGCCCCCTCTGCGTCGTTGCCCACGTCAAGCGCGGCTTGCTCCTCGACCAAGATCGCGCCGCTCAGATCCGCCACGCCCACCCTGACCTGGTCCTGCTCGAAGGCGATGGCCACCAGGTGGCCTGCCTCACCTGTGTAGGCAAACGAGGTCGCGGGCCGGCCCCGCGATCCTGCCATCCCCCGATCGAACTCGCTTATCAGGCCGGCCTGCAGCAGCTCCGAGGTCAGGGCGTGGATCGAGGACCGTGACAGGCCGGTCATCCGGACCGCGTCGGCCCGCGTGAGCGGCCCATGGCGGCGCACGGCCTGCAGCACAAGCCGTTGTTTGGGGCTCAAGGTTTTGTCTGGCATCACGCGATTGGCTGGGCCCGGAGCGCCGGATTTTATCCAAGCGTCGGACAAAATAGCCAGGCCGCCCGCGCACAAATCGAGCAATTCTGGCCATCTCCGCCGCAGCAAGGTCCGGCTTTTTTTCATCCTTGACATAAGTCGGCCCCCGGAGCAACATTTCTAGCCGTCGATCCAGGTCCGGCGGGAGGACAACATGCGTGCATGTCGATGTGGTGTGGCGGCGTTCGCGATGACGGGCGCGGTCACTCTGGCGATGACTGTCGGCGTGGTGCAGCCGGGCTCCGCCCTGGGGATGACCGCTCCCGGCGCGGCGGGGTGCGCCCCCGCGCGCTCGGCCATTGCCTACCACGCAGGCGGACGGCTGATCAGGCCGGCCCCCCGGAGGCTCGTCCCGTGTTCCACCGAGACCGGCTACTTCACCGGTGAGACCGGCATCGGCGTGACCAAGCGGGGAACCGTGTGGTTCAACGCCGCCAACTGGGAATGGCAGCTGGCCCGCAGCAAGGACAGCGGTGCCCACTGGCAGGCCTTCACCGTGCCAGGGCCGCAGGCCCAGCCCGGTTGCAACTTCGCAACGAGCGCCATCACCTGCGGCACCTCGGAAGCGTCCAAGAACAACACAGTCGCGGATGCCTATCTGTACGTCGACCCGTACACCTCCAAGATCTTCTGGAGCAAGACGTACGGCGAAGCCACGTGCTCCAGCCTCAGCATGAGCGCTGACGACGGCGCGAGCTGGGAGGCGGTGCCTCAGTTCAGCTGTCCGGGCGGCGACTACGAGAAGATCGCCGCCGGCCCACCAGCGGCGGGAGGGCCCAAACCGAGCGGCTATCCCGACGTGGTGTACGGATGTGCCAACGGGCCGGCCCCGACGTTCGTCGTCGGTCCGGGGCGCGTGTGCTGGAAGTCGCTTGACGGAGGCGAGACTTGGAGCGTGGCCGGGATGCCGGTGCCGTCCCCGCTGGCCCCCGGATGTCTGCACTTCCAGGAGCCCCAGCGCGTGGGCCCAGACGGGACTGTGTACATGCCCTTGAACTGCTCCTCCACGGGTAGCAATCCGGCGGGCCTGATCCGGGTGGCGCTAAGCCACGATGAGGGCCAGATCTGGAGCTACGTCCAGGTGCCCACGGGAGACGTGGGCTCAGGTGCCGGTCTCCTAGGCGGGGTAAGCCTGGCTATCGACAGGGCCGGGGCGCTGTACGTTGTCTGGCCGGGCTCCGACCACAAGGTCTACCTCGCCGTCTCCCGCGACCAGGGCCAGACGTGGAAGGGACCGCTGCTGGTCAGCGCACCGCGCGTCAAGCAGGCCGCGGCACCGTTCGCCCAGGTATCTGCCCTGGACGCTGGGCATATCGCGATCGCCTACTACGGCTACCGGGGCAAGGACTCCTCGCGGCTGAACGGATACCTCACCGAGTCGTTCGACGCCGCACGGCGCCACCCGACCTTCTACACCGCCCAGCTGAACCCGTCCAGCAAGCCGCTGTACTTCCCGGTGAAGTCCGGCTCGCTTCCTCGAAACGACTACCTGGGGGTGACCGTCGGCCCCGACGGGACCGCTTGGACGGCACTGGTCAAGCTTCTGTCCGCAACTCCGGACTCGCAGGGCTTCATCCAGTCCACAGGATTCGCCGGCCGCCTCGTCCCGGCCCGTGCCCTGATTCGTCACCACGTGCGCGGACGACGCGGACGCCCAACCAGGAGAGGAGCGTCATGAAGCTCATTCCGTCACGCGCCGCGACGGTGATCGCGGGTTTCATCTGCTCACTCTGCGTGGCTGCGCCGGCCACGGCAGACCGGCTGCCCTACCGCCTTCCGGGGGCTGTGCCCGGTGGGGCGCGCTCACCACGAATCGCGGCGGGCGCGCCGTTCACCCCGCTGGTCAAGAAGCTGATCCACCAGCTGGAGCCGAGCAATCCGCCCACGCCCGCGGAGCTGATGAACGCAGACCAGCTGCTGATCGGGGTGGGAATCCCCAACCCCGTGTGCACGACGGTCGGGGCCGACAGGGCGCCCACCGGCACCCATCCGGCAATCGCTCCACTGTGCTGGACGGACGCGCAGGGCATCAATGTCACCTCAGGAGCCCAGCTGCGCCAGACGACCGCACCGCCGCTGAGGATCGCGATGTCGTCTTCGTGGGACACGAAGATCCTGAACGCGTGGGGCCAGGTCGAAGGCCGTGAGGGACGATGGCTGGGGATAACGGGGCTCTACGGGCCGCAGGTCGACCTCGTTCGGATCCCTGACTGGGGCCGCAACCTGACGATCTTTGGCGAGGACCCGTTCCAGGACGGCACGCTCTCAACCGCCGAGGTGAACGGGATCCAGGGCAAGGGCCTGATGTCCCAGGAGAAGCACTTCGCGCTCTACAACGGACAGACGATGGACCTGGACTCCCAGGTCCAGGATCAGGCAGCGCACGAGCTGTACCTCCAGCCCTACGAGTACGGCACCTCCGGCAGCGGCGTTCTTCCCCACGCGGGGCAGGCCTCGTCGTTGATGTGCTCCTACGCGCGGTATGAGCTGGTGTCGGCGCCCCACGTGAGCGGCTCCCCGCCCAGCGAGCTGACTCCCGCCGGCGGCGCGCTGTCCTGTGACAACCAGCTCAAGAACTACGCCACCCGCCACGAGTGGAGATGGCCCGGGTTCTTCGCTGCCGACTACATCTTTGCGATGGACTCCACCAGGCAGTCGATAGTGAGTGGGAACGACCAGGAGCAGCCGACGTCCGTGTGGTTCGGCCCGCCGCTGGTGGCGGCGGTCGAGGCGCACGTGGTGCCGCTCAAGGCGTTCAACACGGCGCTGGCCCGGATCCTGTACCAGGAGGAGCGTTTCCACCTCCTCGGCCATCCGAACGCCAGCTCCAACTACCGAAGCCGCTCGAACCCGAGCGAGTCCCAGGGGAAGTGGGCGATCCCACCTGCCATGAAGGCCAAGGACGGGGGGATCGTGGAGCGCGCCTCCGAGGAGGGCGCGGTCATGCTCAAGAACTCCCGCAGAGAGCTCCCGGTCACCAAGCACGACCTGCGCCAAGGCGTGCTGGTAATCGGCGAGTCGGCCGAGTACATGCCGGCCGACCCTGGCAGCGAGGCGGCCAACGGCTATCCGGACCGCGACGCCATCAGCCCGCTGGAGCAGCTCAAGCAGTTCGCACCACGGCGATCGAAGATCACCTTCCTTCCGTACATGCCGGGCAGCTCGCCGTCGGCCAGCGACGGCTTCCCGGTTCCCAGGTCGGCGTTGTCGACGAACGGCAAAAAGGGCGGAAAGGGCCTGAAGCGGACGGCTGGTCCGGGCGCGCCGCGGGTTGATCGGCAGATCGACTTCACCAAGGTCTCCGGCCACGGACAACTGGCGTTTGGCAAGACATACACGTGGAGCGGCTTCGTCAAGGTCCCCAAGGCCGACGACTACACGTTCCGCTTCCAGTTCAGCGTTCCGAGCTACAGCATCGGCTCAGGCGGCGGGGTCAATGCGGGTGGGGTCGTAAATGCGCCGTCCTGCAGCGACTCCGGAGCGCCGACATTCAGTCTGGCCACGGACTCCGGCACCGGGCAGTCGATGAGCCAGGAGAGCCTCAGCTCGTCACCGAGCACCGTGGGTGGGATCCCGACCAGCCCGACGATGTCCGGCTACACCGAGCGGGGCCTGGCCAACTGCGACTTCGACGCCGGGACGCTCAGCCCGGGGGTCCATCAGATCCAGATCAGCTGGACCTCGCCGGCGAAGTTTGCCCGTGACCGGTACCACCTGCGCGAACCGGGATCGAGGCGACCGAGCTTCCGCTTCGCCTACTCGCGCACCGCGGGCGACCGGGCCGCGGCGATCGGGGCGGCCAGGCGGGCGTCGAAGGTGATCGTGTTCGCCGACTGCACATGCGTGGGTGAGATCAGCCTGAGCACGGCGCCCGTCAACGCACTTGACGCCGGTCCCACGCAGCTGATCAAGGAGATGGCCAAGGCCAACCACCACACCGCGGTGGTCGCCAATCTCGACGTGGCCACGCTGATGCCGTGGCTGCGCAGCGTCAAGGCCGTGCTTCAGACCTGGTATCCGGGCAGCGAAGGCGGCACCGCCACGGCCAGGCTTCTGCTGGGTCGCGCCGACCCGTCGGGGCACCTGACGTCCACCTGGCCGAGAAAATCGACGGACACGATCTTCGGCTACAACGAGACCAAGCCGCTGTACCCCGGCGACAGCACCGGCACTCATCCCGAGCGTCTGAACGGCAACGGCCCATTCATCGCGTGGACCGAGGGGATGTTCGTCGGATATCGCTTCTTCGATCGGGAGGCCCTCAAGCCGCTGTTCCCGTTCGGCTGGGGCCTGTCCTACACGAGGTTCAGGTACTCGCATCTGAGGGTGCGCCGAGCCGGCGGCGGCTTGAACGTGAGCTTCAACGTGACGAACATCGGCAAGGTCACCGGCGCCACCGTGCCCCAGGTCTACCTGGGGCCAGCGCGCAAGGTTCCAGCGGGCGTGCAGCAGGCTGTCCGGTCGCTGGCCGGGTTCGATCGCATAACGCTGCGCCCACATCACGCCGTGCGGCTGACGATTCACCTCGGCCCCGGCAAGGATGTCAACGGCAACGGCAACCGCCGCGCCTTCCAGTACTGGGACACCACGAAGCAGAAGTGGCGGACCGCCTCCGGGCGGCGGCGGGTGTGGGTCGGTAGCGCCGACGCGGCATCCGACCTGCCGCTCACCCGGCTGGCGCCCTCGCCGCGGTAGGGCGCCGTCGCCTGGGCCGGGCGCGGCCGGGGCATCCTGGGACACTCTGCCCGTGACCGGCGAAGTCACAGCGTTCGCACCCGGACGCGTCAACCTGATCGGTGAGCACACCGATTACAACCAGGGCTTCGCGCTGCCGTTTGCGATCGAGCGCGGGGTCACCGTCAAGGCCAGGTCGCTCCCGGAGCGGCGCGTGGAGGCGGTGGCGGCTGATCTCGGTGAGGCTGACGCGTTCTCTCTGGATGAGCCGCAGCCTGTGGAGGGGTGGGCGGCGTTCGTGCGCGGCGCGGTGGCTGAGCTGGTCAGCTTCGGAATCGACCTGGAGGGAGCACGGCTCGAGATCACGGGCGACATACCCCGCGGGGCCGGATTGTCGTCCTCAGGCGCACTGGAGGTGGCACTCACGCTCGCTCTGATCGCCCTGAGCGGGGCTCCAGAGCCCGACCGCACCGAGCTGGCCAAGCTGTGCTCGCGGGTGGAGAACGAGTGGGTGGGGGCGCAGACAGGTCTGCTGGATCAGCTGGCCTCGCTGCACGGGCAGCCGGGACACGCGCTGCGGATCGATTTCCGGTCACTGGAGGTCCGACCGGTGCCGCTGCAGCTGGCCGGCCATCGGCTCGTCACCCTCGACTCGGGGTCGCCCCACATCATCGCGTCCTCCGGATACAACCAGCGCCGGGCCGAGTGCGCTCGCGCCTGCCAGCTGCTGGGAGTGGCCAGCCTGCGCGAGGCGACGCTTCAGATGACCGAGGAGCTTCCGGAGCCCCTCAACCGACGGGCGCGCCACGTCGTGCGTTCGAACGCGCGCGTCGATCTCGCAGTGCAGGCCCTCAAACTAGGGGAGCTGGAGGCCGTCGGGCGGTTGCTCGACGAATCACACGCCAGCCTGCGCGATGACTACGAGATCTCGACTCCCGAGGTCGAGCAGGCGGTGGGGCGGCTCAAGCGGGCGGGCGCCCTGGGAGCTCGGCTCATCGGCGGAGGTTTCGGCGGACACGCGCTCGGGTTGCTCCCGCCGGACGCAGTTGCGCCGGACGGAGCGCTTGAGGTAAGGCCGGGTCCGGCGGCCAGGGTCCTGGCTTAGGGGACTGCAGGGCCGCTTGGACTTGGTGATTGCTCCTGTGGAAACGGTTTCAGTGGATGGTGAATTTCTCTCTGGCGTCATGGAAGAGCTCTCCCCACCCCGGCTTTGAAGCCCTGAGGACGAGGTAGACGGGCTGGCTCGACCGCGGTGGTGTGAACGTGATGCGGTGGGCTACGTGCCTGCCAGGCGGGATGTCTAGCGAGATGGTGTGGCCGGCGAGCCGCCTGCCGGTGGGTGATCCTTGCCGCAGCTGCCACTTCACCTCGACCCGCTTGCCGGAGAAGGTGTCGTTGAAGATCTCCAGCCTGCGGGTGGTGGGTTTGCGGGCTTTCAGCGCCACCCGCTTGGCGGGCCAGTGGCCGTCAGCGTCCGAGAATGCTTCGACGTTCCAGTAGCCCTGGTCGAAAACCGCCACAGGGGCACAGGCCGTCTGCACCCGCTGGATCTGGGGGTTTCTCCAGGGATGTCGAAGGTTGTTCGTGCCGTAGAGGGGATGCCCACCCTGCTCCAGGGTCATCTCGCGGTTCCTCACCCCGGGGATCACCGACGCCCAGGCCGATAGCAGGGTGTACGGGCGGATGTCTGAGGCGCCCTTCACGCGCATCGGCTCGGAGGTCGTGGCGAAGTAGGTGAAGCCCCGCTTGCTGTTGTCGTGGGGCCAGATGAACTCCCCCTGCCCGTACGGTTTGCCCGATGTCAAACCCGGCGCGTCCTTGCATGGGTTGGCGGTGTAGCCGCTGGAGTCCTGGCCGTAGTAGTGGCAGAACACCGTGTAGTTGGAGAACGGCAGCTCGTCGGTGTAAACGCCGTCGGCGTTCGGGGGCGGGATTGCGACTGACTCGAACTGCGTGGCTTCGCTGGGCGCGCTGAAGGCGTCGGTGCTGATTGGCCGCGTGACGTCAACGGCCATGATCGTCCGGTAGAGCGTCAGGTTGAACTGTGGCCCGGATCCGGGTACGGGCGCGAACCCGTCCGGCTCGTTGGCCTGGCTCCAGCGCAGCACGGAGGGGTGGTTGCGGTCACGCAGCACCAGATCCTGGAGGTGGCTGACCATGTTGGGCAGACCGGTGGCGAAGTCCTCGCGCGTGTTTGAGCCGCGGATTGCCGTCTCGTCAAGGATCATCAGCCCCCTCTCGTCAGCCACGTCGAGCATGTACGGAGTGGCCGGCTCCTGATGGATGCGGATGCCGCTGTAGTTGAGGCGTAGGTAGTTCTCCACTGCCTGCCGCCAGCCGCGATTACCACGGCCGCGGGCGAGGAAGCCCGGGAGAGTGTCGTAGGCGTCGCCCCGGCCGCCGCCGTAGACGACGCTGTCGTAGTCGGCTCCCTGCAGGTTGTCGCCGTGGAAGTTCACCCGGACCCCATTGAGCGTGAAGTGGTTGCCGACCTGGTCGGTCTCCCTGAAGCCGAACCGATAGCGCGCGCGGGACACGGCGAGCCTGGAGCCCGAGCGCGACCGCAGCGTCAGGGTGAGGTTGTGCAGCTGAGCGCGATACCGGCGCCGATAGGGCACATCGGGCCACCAATAGGACGCGCGGCCGAGCCGCCATCTGACCGGCCCGATCGTGACGCTCACCGTCTTTCGCGCTGGTACCGAGACGGTCCGAGCGGGAAGCTTTGGGTAGCGCCAATGTCTTCGGTTCCACGAGCTCAGGGCGCCGTCAAGGCGAGCTCGCCGGACCCTCCCGGTCTCGTTGGTGATTGAGACGGCATAGCGCAGCGATTTCCGCTTCACCGAGGTCCTGACGAACGCGCGTGATATGTAGAGCGCTGGGAACACCTCGAGCTTGGCCGAGCGGAAGATCCCCTGGGCCACGTTGGGCGACCAGTCGGCAGCACCGGGAACCGTGTAGAAGCCGGCGGGGTCAAAACAGCAGTCAGACCCTGCAGACGTGGGCGCGTAGCGCCCCTTCACATCGACCTGGATCGTGTACGTGCCGCCTGGTTTGACGTTCTGAGACAGGTCGAACACCGAGGGGGTGAAGGAAGTGATGTTCGTCCCCACCGTGTGGCCACCGATCACCTGGCCGTTGGCGACCCGGCCCCCGATGGTCACCGTCGCCTGATGGTTGACCGCCCCCAGCCACAGCTTCGTGACCTGCGGGCCGCCAACCGCCGGCACATGGATTCGCCGGGTATAGATCGCCTCCGAGATGGTCTTGAAGCCCTGCTTGTACCAGCCGCCGCCCGGCACCTGGATCGTTCTGGACTTGACATCAGGCTGGGTCACGCATCCTGCCTGCGGCCCCACCGGAGTGGTGCTGCCCGCGGGACACGTTGTGCTCGTGACCGTTTTGAACTCCCACGTCCCGGCCAGATCGACGGTTCGCGCCGGGACAGGGCCGCTGACGCCATCCAGGTACCCGTGATCGAAGTCCGATGCGGCATGGGCCGACGCCGGTAGTGCGGCACACGGGCCCAGCACCACCGCCAGCATGGCGAGTGCCTGCCGTAGTGAAAACACGGTCAAATGTGACATCGATCCTCCCGCATGGATCTGACGTGTGAACGATAACAAGCCCCGTCGTGCAAGGTGCCGGCAGAGGCGGAAATCAGCCGAATCTCATCCTCGACCCGCAACTTTGCCGCTTTGCGTGAACTGTGAACTGTGTTCACGCAATTCGCCATCGTTCGCCCGTCGGGGCTGGCGCGCGCTTGAGACCGCGCGTCGGGGCCGGCTCGCGCTTGAGACCCGCCGCCCCGCTACCCGTCCCGGGGCGCCGCCGTGCTCGCTCGCACCACCAGCTCAGGCTTGATCAGCTCACGCCGTTGCACGGTCCTGCTGGTCTCCACCGCCCGCCGGAGCAGCTCGAAGCCCCGCTCGCCCATCTCCAGGAAGTCCTGGCGCACCGTCGTGAGGGGCGGGGTGAAGAAGGCGGACTCCGGGATGTCGTCGAAGCCGACAATGCTGATGTCCCGCGGCACGCGCCGGCCGGCCTCGTGCAGCGCGCGGAGGGCACCCAGGGCCATCTGGTCGTTGGCCACGAAGATTGCGGTCACCGTGTCCGAGCTCAGTAGGTCCCGGGCCAACTCATATCCCGAGCGGGGGCTCCAGTCGCCCGTTAGGGGCTCGGTCACCTCGGCACCGGCGGCCGCGAGCGCCTTGCGCCAGCCGGCCAGGCGCAGGCGGGTCTCCTGCCAGTCAGGAGGACCCGCGATGTGGGACACGGTCCGGTGGCCGAGGTCCAGCAGGTGACGCGTAGCCGCCACCGCCCCGGCGCGTTGGTCGATGGCCACGACGGAGATCCCCTTGTCAGGTCCGGCCTCCACGGCCACGATCGGAACATCGCGCGGCAGGTCTGGAAGCGCCTTTACGGCCTGGACCTCCGCAGCGATGACGAGAATGCCCTCCACCCCCTGGCCGGACAGGCGGGTCACCGCGGCGTCGATCGAGGGGCGATCCAGCGATTGCAGGCTGACCGTGGTTGTGAAGTAGCCCGCCCGGTGCGCGGCCCGCTCGATCCCGAACATCGTGGAGGCCGGGCCGTGCAGCGTCGTGTCAAAGCTGACCACCCCGATCGTGTTCGTGCGGCCGGTGACCAGTGCCCGGGCGATCGAGCTCGGGCGGTAGTCCAGCTTCTGCATTGCCTCCAGGACGCGCTTGCGAGTCTGCGGCGAGACGTGCTCGCTGTCGTTGATGACCCGGGACACCGTCTGGTGCGAGACCCCCGCCAGCCGGGCCACGTCCCCCATGGCGGGTCCGCGGCGGCGGCGTGCTCCTGTGCCCGCCGTTCCTCGGCCCCGCGGGTTGTGCACGTTCACATGGCTAGCCTACTGAGTTGGCGGGAGCCCGAAAGGTCAGCCCAGCATCG
Organism: Solirubrobacteraceae bacterium; assembly: GCA_045805485.1. GTDB lineage: Bacteria > Actinomycetota > Thermoleophilia > Solirubrobacterales > Solirubrobacteraceae > Palsa-465. The sequence continues at coordinate 35,682 of JBJMLC010000058.1, forward strand.
CCTCGATCGCCCGGTCAAGCATCCCCTGCCCATCCAGCAGATCGATGACCGTGTAGCGGGCGCGCAGGCGGGTGGCGTACCTGAAGGTGGCCCGCAGCATCGCCTCATCGACGCCCAGGAATCCGGGACCATCCGGGATGCCGGCCAGCGTGAGTGCGCGCTCCACCTCCGAGAACATCTCCAATGCGGGCCGGATGCTGGATCGCATCGCCTCCCAGCTCGCCGCATCTGCCGGCCACCGTCCGAGGTCAGCGGCGCCCGCCGCCTTCTCCTCCACCGCGGCCACAATCTCGGCGGACGGCTGACCAAGCCACCGCCGGGCCTCGGCTCCCAGGGGATCGGCCACCGCGACCGGTCGGCGCAGAACCGGCAGCCCCCCGTCGAAGGCAAAACGCTGCAACCGCATGGCGAAGCGAGTGGCATACCCCACCTGAAGACCGTGCGAGGCTTGAGCGCGCAGACCCCGGGAGGCGAGCAGGTCCCAGAAGTGGGAGGCATGGTGCTCGCACCCACTGGCCGGACGGGAGCTCCCCACAAAGGCCATCGCGCGGCCCGATTGAATCAGGCCATCGAAGAGCTTCTCGATGGCGGCCGGCTGTCCGTGGAGCACCGCGTCGGTCTGACGGGCTGCGAACTCCAGGGGCTCGATCACGAGTCGGGCCGCCGCGGCGGAGTAGTCCTCTCCGTACAGGAGATGCGCCGCCAGCCAATCGACGTGTGCCGTGGCCTTCCCGAGCAGGTCACCCAGGCCTGCCCGGGTCAGCTCCCCGGGCGCCGAGGCCAGGACCCGTGGATCGGCGAAGATCGCCGAGGGGGCTCGTGCGGGGTGGGTGACCTTGACGCCGTCACGCTCCAGCGCGGCCATGCTGGAGGCGTAGCCGTCCATGGAGGCCGCCGTGGGCACGCTCAGGAACTCCCGGTCGTCCAGATGCGCGGCGTAGCGGACGATGTCCGTGACCACGCCGGATCCGACGGCCACGGGCACCCTGTCTTCCGTCAGCCGCGAGCGTACGGCTTCCACCTCATCGGGAGTGGGCCGGAGTCCGGAGCCCTGTCCGAGCACCAGCTGCTCCACCTCCACCCCGGCCCCGCGTAATGCCTCAACCACCCGCCATCCCGCGGCGCGCTCGGTGTTGGTGTCCATGGCCACGAGGGCGGGCGAGCCCACGGCCGATGTCCAGAAGCTCGCCAGCCGCTCGATCGCCTCCTCGCCGACGCAGACCGTGGTCAAGGCTGGCCGTAGTACGCGCCGGGCCCGTGCTTGCGCAGGAAATGCTTGTCCCGGATCGCCGCCGCCAGAGGGGCCACATCCCGGTCCAGCACCGTGGTGAGCAACGCCAGCCGGGCCACCTCCTCCAGCGTGACTGCGGACTCCACCGCGCGACCGGGCGTCGCGGCCCAGCAGAACGGCCCGTGCCCTCGAGCCAGCGCGCCGGGCAGCTGGAGGGGTCCGTGATCGGCGAGGGCCTCGATCAGCGCCGCCCCCGTGGCGCCCTCGTAGTCGCCCTCCACCTCCTGGTTGGTGAGGGCCCGGGTGACGGGTATGGGATGCGCGGAAAGGTCGGCGTGGGTGGTCCCCAACACGGGGATCTCACGCTCGGCCTGGGCCCAGGCGGTCGCCCAGGTCGAGTGCGTGTGCGCGATGCCGCCGATCTCGTCGAACGCGCGATACAGCGCGAGATGCGTGGGCGTGTCCGTGGAGGGTCGGCGACCGCCGTTCACGAGGTTGCCATCCAGGTCGACGATGACCACATCGGCTGCCGTCATGTCCGGGTAGGCGACGCCGCTGGCCTTGATGACGACCAATCCCTCGGAGCGATCACAGCCGCTGACGTTGCCCCAGGTGAGCGTCACCAGGCCGAGCTCCGGCAGTGCGCGATTGGCCTGCACGACCTCGTCGATCAGCTGGTTCAGAGCGCCCACGCCGTCACCTCAGATCTGCTCGTACTCCAGCTCAAGCAGCTCGGCGAAGCGACGCCAGCTCTCGGCATGATCGCCGAGATTCGTCACGAAGTGATGGGGAGCCCCCAGCTCGAGCCACCGGTTCATGAACGCCTCCATCCCGATCTGGGGCCGGAAGTGGAAGTAGTGCATCTCCACGTTGGGGAGCTCCGGGGTGTCGAGCACCTCTCCCTGGCCCACGAGCAGCCGGTAGTACTCGCCCTCGATTGGGATCAGCGCTGCCGTGGTGGCGGCTCCCGGCTCGGCCGAGAACACCGGCGTGGGCGGGTTGCTCAGCCCGCCGATCCCCAGGGGCCGGTCGATCAGCCGCACCGGTCGATCGCGGCGGGCGATCTTCCAGTTGCCCTCGCCCATGTGGCTGATCAGCAATGAATCAAGCTCCCAATCCATGGCGTACATCTCGCTGAAGTGGGCCTCGCCGATCATTGTCTGCGCGGCGCACATGAGCGACGCTGTGTTCGTGTCGCCCTCGGCGGCGTAGGCGTACCCGTCTGCCATCAGATCCGACGCGGCCAGCAGGGGCAACTGCTCGAATCGGCCGTCGCCGCCGATCGAGTCGAAGTGGAACGAGAAGCCCGCATAGCCGTTGTCCTGGAGCATGTCCCGGATGGCCAGCTCAAGACGGGCCGCATAGGCGTGGCGTTCCCGGGGGAGCGCAGGAGAGACCTCGAAGATCTCGGCGTGGCGGGCCAGCACGGCCTCGACGTCGGCGTCGGCGACCGACGAGACTCTGGCCACCAGCCCTCCCAGGTCCTCGCTGACGATCATCGGGCCGAGCCGCCGCAGCAGCGCGGGGGCGTCGTACAGGATGTCCCCCATCCCGTTCATGGGATAGCCGAGCAGGGCGATCCTGGCACCGCGTAGCGCGCTCACGGCCTGGGCGGAGCGGGCCCAGGCTCCAAATGACCGCTTGAACGTGTCCGAGCGCCAGTCGCCGGTGAGCACCGAGAACGGGACGCCGGCGCGCATCAGGGCATTGGCCTGGTCCTGGGCTCCGTGGATGCCCTGGTTGTACGTGAGACTGTCCATGTCCCAGTCCGGGGTCACGGCCCGCTCGGGCTGGATGTTGGCCAGCAGGAGGGGTACGCCGGCGCCGCTCAGTGCTCGGACCGTGCGCATTGCTGGCCCGTAGGTGAGCATCACGATCATGACCCCGTCCACCCCCCGGGACACAAGCTCCCGCGTGCGGGCCTCCACGTCCTCACGGTCACGGGCCGGAGCGGTGAACACCACGTCCGCCACGCCGGAGAGCTCCTGGGCCACTTGGCGCGCGAACTCCGCCTGGTGTTCGGTGATGCCCGGGATCATGTCGTCGTACAGCGCCTGCATGATTCCCAGCAGCCCGATCGTCGGTTTGTCACTCATGCCAGGCTCCTCTCGTTTCGGACGCGCTTGAGGCCGTGGAGGAGCCCGACCTCGGCGCGGCCGAGCAGCTCGTACAGCCGGCGGTGGATCACGTACACCTCGTCATAGATCAATTTGGCGGCGCGGACCGGGTGATACGTCGTGGCGATCGACGGTCGGGTGGCCGTTATGGCGGCTCCGATGCTCTCGTACGCTCCGGCGGCCACCGCGCCGAACAGCGCGGAGCCCCGGGCCGGTATCTGGCTGGATGCCGGCACGTGCACCGGCAGCCCGCTGGTGTCGGCGAACAGCTGCATCAGCACAGGGCTCCGCTCGGCGATCCCGCCACAGGCCACGATCCGCTCCAGCTCCAGCCCGTGCTCGATGAAGTTGTCGATGATCCGCCGGTTGCCGAAGGCGATCGCCTCCAGCAGCGCGCGGTAGATCTGCTCCCGGCTGCTCTGGAGGGTCAGGCCACAGATCACGCCGCTGACGTCGGCGTCGGCCAGGATGGAGCGGTTCCCGTTCCACCAGTCGAGCACGGCCAGACCCGTCTCACCCGGGCCAATCCGGGCGGCTTCGCCTTCCAGCGCCGGCAGGCCGCCGGCGTCGGACGCCAGGATGTGCGAGAACCAGGCCAGCATGTCGCCCACGGCGACCTGTCCGGCCTCATACCCGTACAGCCTGGGCAGGATCCCGTCCCTCATCACCCCCGTGATCCCGGGCAGGCGGACCTCACGAGGGTCGACGACCATGTCGCAAATCGAGGTGCCCACGACCATCACGTACGTTCCCGGTTGATCCACTCCGCAGCCCGGCACCGACACGAACGAGTCGACGTTGCCCACGGCGACGGCCACGGCGTCGGGCAGCCCGATGGCCCCTGCTGCCTCCGGGCGCAGCCCGCCCGCCCGTGTGCCCAGTGGCAGGAAGGATCGGCCCAGCTTCTGAGCCGGCGTGTTGAAGCCCGGGTAGGCGGCCTGGAAGTACTCCCGTGAGGGCAGTCCTTCGTCCGGCGACCAGAGCGCCTTGTAACCGGCGGTGCAAGCCTGCCGGCACTCGCGACCCGTCAACCACCAGACGATCCAGTCCGTGGCCTCGATGAAGGCGTACGCCTCGTCGTAAAGCTCGCGATCCTCCAGCCAGAGCTCCAGGAGCTTGGGGAAGTACCACTCGGAGGAGATGCGCCCGCCGTACCGGGACAGAAAATCCTCCCCTCGCTCCAGGGCCACCTCATTGAGCCGGTCGGCCACCGGCTGGGCAGCGTGGTGCTTCCACAGCTTCGGCCAGGCGTGGCCACGACCACGCCAGCGGGAGACCTTGCACATGGGAGTGCCGTCGGCATCCACCGGCAACACCGTGCACGACGTGAAGTCGACGCCCAGTCCCACCACCTGTGTCGGATCCACCCCGGCCTCCGTCACCACGGCCGGGACCGCGATCTCCAACACCCCGATCCAATCCTCCGGATCCTGGAGCGCCCAGTCCGGAGGCAGGGCCTCACCCGTGCTCGGAAGCTCGCGGTCGAGCACACCGTGGGGGTAGGGCACGGTGGCCGCAGCCACCTCCTCACCGGTACTCAGGTCGAGGAGGACCGAGCGCCCGGACTCGGTGCCGAAGTCGACGCCGACGGCGTAGCCCCGGCGGTCCGCGCCGCTCACGTTTCAGCGTCGGGCGCTGCCGCGGTGCCGGTGTCGGCGCCGGATCCGTTCCCATGAGCCATGGCCTGCCTGGCCCGCCGGTACTCCTCCACCACGATCTCGTTGAGCTCCTCGACCGACGTCGACGCCGTCGGCTTGTCGAATGTGATCTCGCCGTCCTGGATGAGGTTCACGCGGTCGCACGACTCG
>JBJMLC010000059.1:0-16538 GCA_045805485.1 Solirubrobacteraceae bacterium
CGCTCCTCGGGTACTCCACGTCGATGAGATCGAGCCCATCCCCGGTCCAGGCAGCCTGGTCTGGCGTCCCGTCCGCCTGACGCTGGGCATCAGGGCCTTCGGGTGCAACGCCTATACGGCGGGCGAGGCCGGACAGGACGTCGTGGAGCCCCACACCGAGGACCCCAAGCTCGCCCACGAGGAGCTCTACTACGTCGCCTCAGGGCGGGCCAGGTTCACGATCGACGATCAGGCCTACGAGGCGCCGGCGGGGACGTATGTGTTCGTCCCCGACCCGACCTCCCACCGCCACGCCGTGGCCGAGGAACCGGGGACGACCGTGCTGAGCTTCGGAGGCCCCCCGGCATTCGAGCCCTCGGCCTGGGAGTGGGCGTTCAAGGCCGCTCCGCTGCTCCGCACCGATCCCGCCCGGGCCCGAGAGATCCTGGAGGAGGGCCTGGCCGTCCATCCTGAGTCGGCCAGCCTTCGTTACAACCTGGCCTGCCTGGAGGCGGTGCAGGGGGATTCTGATGCCGCGGTGGCCGCGCTCCGGACCGCGATCGAGATGCGCCCGGGCCTCGCCGAGTCCGCGCGCGAGGACGAGGACCTGGCCGCGCTGCGGGAGCGCTCTGACTTCCGGGAGCTGGTGGGGGAGTAGGGCGGGGTTTGGCGGGGGCTCGGTCGGCGCGGCCGCTGGCGTTGGCGCGCGGCGTTGGCGAGCGTGTCCGATTTTGCTCACATAGTCAGCTCTTTTCGACACGCTGACCCACGAGCGGCCGCGTGCCGCCCACGATCCCGCCCCCGCAGAGCGAGCCTGTCGGATTTTCACCGCATAGCGTGGTTTTTTCGACACGCTCGCCGGGGCGGCCCGCACTGCCACCGCCCCCGAACCGCCCCCGCACCGCGACCGCGCGCGAACCGCCCCCGCCCGCGAACCGCGAGCCCCTCAGCCCCCCGCCCGCTCCTCCAGCGCCTGCCGGAGCGCCGGGACGTCCAGGCCGGCGTCCTGCTCCGCCAACCAGCCCTCGGCCTCGCGGCGGCCGCCGAGCGCGCGCAGGCCTCGCTCGCCGTGCTCGGCCGCGAAGTCGGCCAGGGCGTGCAGTCTGCGGGCGCGGGTGCGGCGGGCGGGCAGGTCGAGGGACTCCCGGTGGCGATCGAGGGCGGCGACGAGCTCCTCGATGCCCGTGCCTGGCGGCACTGCCGACACGGCAACGACCTCGGTCTCCCCGGCACCCAGCGCACGCAGCGCGGCCTGGAGATCGGTCACGGCCCGGGTGGCGATCCGGCCCAGGTCCGACTTGGTGACCACCAGCACATCGGGGACCTCCATGATCCCGGCCTTCAGGAACTGGAGCACGTCGCCGGAGGCCGGTTGCACTACCACGGCGACGGTGTCCGCCACGTCGGCGACCTCGGTTTCCGACTGTCCCACGCCCACCGTCTCGATCACCACCACGTCGAAGGCCGCCGCCAGCGCGGCCGCGGCCGCCCGGGTGGCCGGGGCCAGCCCTCCCAGGCGGTGACCGGCGGCCGTGGAACGGATGAACACCCCGCGATCCCCCGGGTTGACGTCTATCCGAGCCCGATCGCCCAACAGGGCTCCGCCGGACCGCCGCGAGGTCGGGTCGACGGCCAGCACTGCCACCGAGCGGCCGTCGGCGCGCCAGGCGCCGACGAGCCGGGACAGCAGAGAGGACTTGCCGACGCCCGGGGGGCCGGTCACGCCGATGATGTGCCCTGGCGGTTCGCCCCCCAGGGCGGCCGGGGAGACCGCGGCCAGCAGCTGCTCCGCCTCACGCCGCGAGTCGCCGGTGCGGCTCTCCAGCAGATTGAGCACGGCCGGGGCCGCGGTCAGGTCGCGGTCCCGCAGCCGAGCCGCCAGATCGCCATCGTCCCGGCGCTGCGGTCTCAAGCCGTTGCGCCGACATCGTGGCGGTCGGCCACGAGCGCCACGATGTCCCGCATCATGCGGTTGAGGTCCCAGTCCTTCGGCGTGTACACGGCGGCGATCCCCATCTGGCGGAGTGCCTCGGCGTCGGCCTCAGGAATGATTCCCCCCACGACGACCGGGACGTCCTCCACGCCGGCCTCGCGCATGGCCTCCAGCACGGCGGGGATCAGCTCCCGGTGGGATCCGGAGAGGATCGAGAGTCCCACCACGTGCACGCCCTCCTGGGCGGCCGAGTTGGCGATCTGGGTCGGCGTCAGGCGGATTCCCTCGTAGACCACCTCCATGCCGGCGTCACGCGCGCGTACCGCGATCTGCTCGGCGCCGTTGGAATGACCATCCAGGCCGGGCTTGCCCACCAGGAACTTCAGCCGCCGGCCCAGCGCGTCGCTGACGCGCTCCACCTCCTCCCGCAACTCCGCAACCTGCTCGCTGGGCAGTGCGGGGGCCTCGCCGACGCCGGTGGGCGCCCGGTACTCCCCGAAGACCTCGCGCAGCGTCCGGGCCCACTCTCCCGTCGTCACCCCGGCCCGGGCGGCGGCGATCGTGGCCGGCATGATGTTCGTGTGCCCGTCCCGGGCCACCCGGGCCAGCTCCTCCAGGGCCTGACGGGCGGCCTCCTGGTCACGCTCAGAGCGCCAGCTGTCCACCGCGGCTCGCTGCTCGGCCTCCACCTCCGGATCGACCCGGAGGATGCCGCCGTCGGCGTCCGTGGTCAGGGGAGAGGGCTCCGAGGAGGTGAAGCGGTTCATCCCCACCACGGTCAGCTCACCGGCCTCGATGCGCCGCCACCGCTCACGGTGGGACTCGACCAGCGAGGCCTTCATGTAGTCCACGGCCTCCACGGCTCCGCCCAGCTCCGCCACCCGGCCCATCTCCTCGCGGGCGCCTTCCGTCAGCTCGGCCACCAGTCCATCCATCACCTTCGAGCCCTCGAAGATGTCCGGATACTCCAGCAGGTCGGTCTCGTAGGCCAGGACCTGCTGGAGCCGCAGCGACCACTGCTGGTCCCACGGGCGCGGCAGGCCAAGGGCCTCGTTCCACGCCGGCAGCTGGACAGAGCGGGCCCGGGCGCTTCGGCCGAGCGTCACCGCCAGGGCCTCCAGCGCAATCCGATACACGTTGTTCTCCGGCTGCTGCTCGGTGAGACCCAGCGAGTTGACCTGGACCCCATAGCGGAAGCGTCGCTGCTTGTCCTCGGTCACGCCGTAGCGCTCGCGGCCCAGCTCGTCCCACAGCGCCGCCATGGCCCGGAGCTTGGCGTGCTCCTCCACGAACCGCACGCCCGCGTTGACAAAGAACGAGATGCGGCCGAACACGCTGCCCATGAGGTCCTGGCCGCGGCCGTTGCGTGAGGCCTCCACGCGCTCACGGACGGCGTCCAGCACGGCGATCGCGTTGCTCAGGGCGTAGGCGATCTCCTGCACGGGCGTGGCGCCCGCCTCCTGGAGGTGATAGGAGCAGATGTTGATCGGGTTCCACTTGGGGATGTGCTCCACCGTGTAGGTGATCGTGTCGGCGATCAGCCGCATGCTCGGACCGGGAGGGAAGGCGTAGGTTCCGCGGCTCAGGTATTCCTTGAGGATGTCGTTCTGCGTGGTGCCCTGGAGCTTCTCCTGGGGCACTCCCTGCTCCTCGGCAGCGATCACGTACAGCGCCAGCAGCCAGGCCGCCGTGGCGTTGATGGTCATCGAGGTGTTCATCTGATCAAGCGGCACGCTGTCGAGGAGGGTGTGCATGTCGCCCCGGTGGGCGATCGAGACGCCGACCTTTCCGACCTCGCCCCGGGCCAGCTCCTCGTCAGGGTCATAACCGGTCTGGGTGGGGAGGTCGAAGGCCACCGAAAGGCCTGTCTGCCCCTTCTCCAGGTTCCGGCGGTAGAGCTCGTTGGAGCGCCGGGCGTCGGAATGTCCGGCATACGTGCGCATCATCCAGGGCCGGTCGGGCTCTGGAAGGCGCGCGGCCGCTGCGTTTGCGGAACGCCGAGCGGGAGAATCTGCCATGCCAGATAGGCTACCCCGCCCCAGGGCGCGGTGGCGGTGGTGAAGGTTCAGCGGTGACGGTGGTGAGGCTTCACCCGCGCCCCGAGGACGCCCCTCGGCGCAGAGCGGTCCCGGGATTCGGTGGGTATGGTTGGGTCGATGCCCGACCAGAACTCTGCATCCACTGAACATGCCCTGATGGACGAGCTGACAGCGCCCCTGGCCAACCTGCCGAACAATCCCGTGCCGGAGGTGGCCGATGTCGACTTCCCGGTGGTCCTGCGGGGATATGACCGCCTCGCCGTGGACGCGTACGTGAAGCGGACGAGTCAGCTCGTGGCCGAGCTGAACGCCAACCGCTCCCCGCAGGCGGCCGTCCGCAGGGCGCTCGAGCGAGTGGGGGAGGACGTGTCCGGGATCCTCCAGCGCGCCCACGACACCGCCGAGCAGGTCACGTCCCAGTCCCGGGCTGAGGCCGAGGATCGTCTGGAGGCGGCCCGGCGCGAGGCCGAGGTGATCATGGAGGGCGCCCGCCGTGACGCCGAGGCGCTCCTGGCCAACTCCAAGAGCCGCCTGGGGGAACTCGACGCCGAGACCGACCGGATCTGGGAGGAGCGTCACCGGATCGTGGAGGACACCCGCCAGCTGGCCTCCCAGCTCCTGGCTGTGGCCGAATCGGCCATCGAGCGCTTTCCCGCCGACGAGGAGGAGCCCACGGCCGTGGCCGACCAGCCCTTCGACCTGGAGGAGGAGACCTCGCTGCCCGGTCAGGAGGGAGATGCGCTGCTTGACGGCGAGGAGGCACCCGGCGACTCCGAGCCCGCGGCGGAGCAGGCCAGCGAACCGGATGATCAGAAGACGATGCCGCTCGACCAGGTCGAGCCCGTCGATCACGAGGGCGACTGACCTCCGCTGGGCAGTCCGCCGCGATGCGGATCATCGACCTGAGGCACCTGGGGCGCGAGCGCGTCATCGGCTGCTGGCAGATCGGCCCGGCTCTGGTGGACCCAGGGCCCAGCTCGTGCCTCGACACGCTGCTTGAGGGGCTGGGGGACACCGAGCCGCGCGCGCTGCTGCTCACCCACATCCATCTGGACCACGCCGGGGCGAGCGGCTCCCTGGTCAGGCGCTGGCCGGAGCTGGAGGTCTACGTACACGAGCGGGGCGCCAGGCACCTGGCCGATCCCTCGCGCCTGCTGGACAGTGCCCGCCGGCTGTACGGAGACGACATGGACCGGCTGTGGGGAGACGTTGTCCCGGTGCCACAGGAGAACATCCGGGTCCTGGTGGGCGGTGAGCAAATCGGCCTTGACGGTGTCGGGTTCGAGGTGGCCTACACGCCCGGCCACGCCTCTCACCACGTCAGCTATCTGCACGCCGACACGGCGTTCGTGGGTGACACAGCCGGCGTCCGGATAACCGAGGACTCGCTGACCGTTCCGCCCACGCCACCGCCTGACATCGACCTGGAGGCCTGGCACCGCTCGCTGGAGAGCATCCGAGCCTGGTCACCGCGTCGCCTGGCCTTCACTCACTTCGGCTCGGCCGACGATGTCGACGCCCAGCTCGGCGAGCTGGAGGCGAGACTGGGGCGTTGGGCAGAGCGAGCACGGGAGCACACGCTTGAGGAGTTCGTGGAGGCGGCGGCCCGCGAGATCGAGGCCGGCGCGCGCCCCGGAACCCCTCCGGCGTTCATCCAGGCGGCGCCGCCTGAGCAGCTCTACGCGGGCCTGCGCCGGTACTGGAAGAAGCGGGACGAGGCCACCTCGTCGCCGGCTGACACGCCGGTATCCTGAGCCGCGATGGCGGAAATCGTCGAGCTGCCCCGGGTCGGCGGGCCAGGGAGCGGCCTGGGCTCGGTGTGGCGGGTCATAGTGCTGAACGACAGCCACAACACGTTCGACCACGTCGCGGAGACCCTCGCCTCCGTCATCCCCGGCGTCAGCCTGGCCGACGGCTACCGGCTGGCCGACCGGATCCACAACAGCGGGCAGGCCATCGTGTGGAGCGGGCCGCGTGAGGACGCCCAGCAGTACTGGGATCGCCTGGACGCGGCCGGGCTGACGATGGCGCCGCTGGAGGCCGGCTAGAAGCCGCTGCTCGGCGCTGGAACGCTCCGGCCGGCCCGGTCGCCTGGGAGTTCCTTGGCCCGTTGGCGCTCCGGGCTGATCCGGACGACGTTCCAGACCAGGCCCAGCCGTTCCAGCAGCGAGATAACCAGTCCGGTGGGATCGGTCAGTCGCTCCCACCAGCGCAGGCCGTGGAACGCCGAGGTGGGGAAGGCGTGGTGGTTGTGGTGCCAGGCCTCGCCCATCGAAAGCACGGACAGCCAGGCCACGTTGCGGGCCTCGTCATCGCTGACGAACCGCTTGCGCCCGAAGAAGTGGCAGATCGAGTTGATCGACCACGTCACGTGGTGGAGCAGCAGGACGCGGACGAAGCCACCCCAGAGCAGCGCGGTGAGAGCCGCTCCCAGGCCGCCGCCCACGATCCAGCCGATGGCGAACGGGATGGCGAAGCTGATCACCATCCAGAGCCCGAACAGCTTGTCGATCACTCTCAGCGCGCGGTCGCGCATCAGGTCCGGAGCGAAGCGCTGGCGGTCGGCCGTGCCCACGGTCTCAAACAGCCAGCCCATGTGAGCGTGCCACAGACCCTTGACCCCGCCCCAGAATCCGGGCCCGGCGAGCTGCGGAGAATGTGGGTCCCCCTCGCGGTCGGAGTAGGCATGGTGCTTGCGGTGGTCGGCCACCCAGGTGATGACCGAGCCCTCCACGGCCAGTGACCCGATGATGGCCACAGTGGCCCGGAAGGCACGCGAGCCCTCGAAGGACCGGTGGGTGAACATGCGGTGGTAGCCCAGGGTCACGCCCAGGCAGGTGATCGTGTACAGGCCGAGCATCAGGCCGAGCTCCAGCGGCCCAATGGCCCGGTCCCAGAGCAGCGCGATGGCGACGACAAGACCCACCAGCGGCAGCGGGACGAAGATCAGGTTGCCGATCTTGTGCGCCAGCGTCATGGACTCCGAATCACTGGTGGGAACCGGCGGGGCGGTGATCGTCGCCATTGCCCAAAGCATACGTAGGTCGGCGCTGGTGGGTGGAGCTAGGCGCGGGCGGCGCCCTTGACCGTGATCAGGCGCGCAGGCCTGGGGCGCTAACCCGAAACTGCCCCGGGTTCGGGCTCGGGCTCCGGTTCGGGTGCGGGCGGCAGGAACACCTCGGGCCCCAGCGCTCCCGCGTCGAGCTCGTCGTGCCACACGTAGGCGGTCGGCACCTGGTAGTGGCCCTGGTTGCGGCGGCGGAACTCGATCATCTCGGGCCCATCCCAGTAGCGGTACCAGTCGTTCTTGTCCTCGAACCAGGCCATCTGGGTGATCTTGTAGTGATCATCGCGGGAACGCATCACCGAGTACTGGGTGGCGCCGTAGCGCAGGGCGATGCGCGCCGCCTGGCAGATCTCCAGGGCCAGCGCTTCCTGGCGCAGGACGGTGGCGTACCACTGGACATGGACAACGCCGGCCACGACTACGCCCCCACCTCGGCATAGATCGCACCTGGGCCCTCGACGGTCTTGCCAAGGCCCGGCTCGGTGGCGCCGACCAGGATCGAGATCTTGCCCAGATGCTTGTTCTCCAGCATCAGCTGATGTGCCTCGGGGACGCCCTCGAAGCCCAGCGTGCGCCACAGGACGGGGCGGATCTTGTTCTGCTCGATGAGCTGGTTGGCCTTCATGCACTCGTAGGCGTTGGCGAAGTGCGAGCCGAGGATCTCCTTCTGGCGCATCCACAGGTGGCGGACGTCGAAGTCAAGGTTGTACCCGGTGGTGCCGGCGCAGATCACGACCTTCCCGAACGGCCTCACGCAGAACACCGAGGTGGGGAAGGTGGCCTTGCCCACGTGCTCGAAGACGATGTCAGGCGGCTCGCCCAGGATCTCCTTGACCGCCTTGGCGAAGCGACGTGACTCGGCGAACCGGGCCTTCTCCTCCTCCGGCGTCTCGTCTCCGCGGCGCATCATCCCGGTGTACTCGTTGCGATTGATGTACCCGGTGGCCCCGAGCTGCATGGCGAGCTCGCCCTTCTCGTCAGAGGACACGACGCCCACGCACTCCGCGCCGGTCGCCTGGCAGAGCTGGGTGGCGAACACCCCCAGGCCCCCGGCGGCCCCCCAGATCAGGACGCGGTGCCCGGTCTGGAGCTTGCACCGGTCGATGAGCATCCGGTAGGCGGTGAAGTACACGAGCCCGTAGGACGCGGCCTCCTCCCAGGTCAGGTTCTGAGGACGGGGCAGAAGCTGCTGCGCCTGGACCTTGGTGAACTGGGCGAAGGAGCCCCAGGTCGTCTCGTACCCCCAGATCACCTGCGAGGGCGCGGCCAGCGGGTCGAGCCCGTGCACCTCGGGGTCCTCGTAGGAGGCCATGTTGCAGTGGATGACCACCTCATCGCCAGGCTTCCAGCGGGTCACTCCCTCGCCGACCTTCCACACGACCCCCGAGGCGTCCGAGCCTCCGATGTGATGGCCCCCTTGAGGGTGGTCCCCGTAGGGGAAGACCGAGACGGGTTTACCCTGAGCCGCCCAGACGTTGTTGTAGTTGACGCCGGCGGCCATCACCCGAACGATCACCTCGAACGCGCCAGGCTCCGGGACCTCGATCTCCTCCAGTTGGAAGGCATCCATGGGCTCGCCCTCGCGCTCGGCGCGGATCACCCAGGCCGCCATCGTCTCAGGCAGCTCACCGGGCTCGGCGTCTACGTGGGCAACTTGGCTGATATCGACGGCCACTGGCTGAGGACTCCTTGTCTGGCTCGGCGGATCGGTGGCGCGGATCGTACCCAGGGGAGGCCGCCCGCGCCGGCAGGTACACAGATGGCGTCCAGGCGAGGGCGGCCCTAGGGCGACATCAGCTGGTTGCTGCCGCTCGGCCGCTCCCTGCCGATCCGCAGCAGCGCCGGCTGGATCCCGGTCTGGGTGGCCGCGGCGGCCTGGCTCCGCCCGCGGTGCCCCGTGCCCACGAGGTAGCTGCCGCTGTTCATGTCCACCTTGATCTGGGCGGTGGCTTGGGGGCTGATGGGTCCCGTGTCCGCCACCGCCTGTGAGGCCGAGACGCCGGACTGCAGAATGGTCATCGAGACGGCCTGGCTGGCCTGGTTGGTCACGATGAAGACCACCGGGCCGGCACCGAGGGCTCCTGGGGAGACCGATACGCGGTGGTTGTCGATGTACACCGTGACGTTCACCGGGCTGGGCGGTCTGGGCAGATTCGCGAAGTGCGTGCTGCTGCCACCGCACGCTGCGAGCGCGACCGCGGTGAGTGCGAGCATGATGATCGTGCGCCTGCGTGCCACGGGGTTAGTAACTCTCCTCACACGGAACCCTAAACGACCAGTCCAGAAGGGGGAGGCTTGGGTTGTCCAGGGATCCCGGTCAGAAAGATCTGATCGAAGCCGGTCCCGGCGGTGCGCCGGAGACTCGGCCCGATCCAGTTATGCCCGTATCTCATCAGGCTCAGCCGAGGACAGCGGGTGAGATTCGGCCAGATGTTTCCCTACGAGAACGGCAGCTCCACGACCTGCGCCGGGGCACGGGACTCCCCGACCATGACCGTCGACTCCGGCGTTACCTCGCGGCGCACCAGAGCGAGCCCGATGGGGCCAAAGCGCGGAGACTCCGCGACGCTGCCCAGCCGGCCCACCGTCCGCTCTCCGGACCGCAGCTCAGCACCTGGGTCGGCGGGGGCTGACAGCCGCAGTCCGCGGAGATGGCGATTGGGCTTGCCGCGCCAGTGCAGGCGGGCCACGGTTTCCTGTCCCACGTAGCAGCCCTTGCTGAAGGAGACCGCACGCTCGTTGAGCCCGGCCTCCTGTGGAATCACCGTGTCGTCAAGATCGATTCCGTAGCGAGGGCGGCCGTGTTCCACGCGCAGGCATTCCACGGCCGCCAGCGAGACCTCCCGGGCCCCCAGGTCCGGCAGTGCGCCGCGCAACGCCTCCGCGTCCTCGGCCGCGAAGAACAGGTCGACCCCGACGTCGGTCCGGACGGCCCGCGCCCCCACCTGGCCGATCCGCACCGCCACGTGCGTGTGCTCAGGCGCCGACTGGAGTGCTGGAGCCTGGGCCACGGCCGGCGCCTGAGGCCCCACGAGCGACACGAGGCCACGCTCCAACGTGCGCTTGTGCAGTTGCGCGTCATAGCCGATGAGCGACCTGCGGATCAGGTTGAACAGGGGCTGCAGCGAGACGCGCTCGGTGTCCAGGAGGAGCTCATCCTCAGTGGCCAGGATCCGGAGGTCGCCCAGCATCTTGCCCTTGGGTGTGAGGAAGGCGGCGTAGCAGCCGGTACCCGGCTCCAGCGCCTCCACGTCATTGCTCACCTGGCCCTGGAGGAAGGCGGCCGCCTCAGAGCCGGTCAGAGCGAGCTTCCCCCGGTCGGACTGATCGAGCCACCCGCAGCTCTCCGTGATCGTCCGGTAATCGGTGGGGGAGAGGGCGAGAGAAACCACCAGAAACAACATAGCGTCCAGGAAGCGCGCCTCGCACTGGACAAAATTGATTTTTAGGCGTACCATAATTCGTCGTGAGCCCCGCAGAATCGACCGCATCCCAGATAAGTGGCCAGGGGGCCGTGCCCCATATTCCCCGCTCGTCGGCCATCGAGGACTACGCCAAGGCGATCTATGCCCTGGAGGAACGCGAGGGCGAGGTGACCACCAATGCCCTGGCCGAGCGGCTCGGAGTCACCGCCGGGTCGGCCTCAGGCATGGTCAAGCGCCTGTGCGAGCTCGGCCTGGTGGAGCACCAGCCCTACCACGGCGTCTCTCTGACCGACGACGGTCGGCGGGTGGCCCTGGAGGTCATGCGCCACCACCGCCTGCTGGAGCTGTATCTGGTCAAGAGCCTGGGCGTGCCCTGGGACCGCGTCCATCAGGAGGCCGAGGTGCTGGAGCACGTGCTCTCCGAAGAGCTTGAGGAGCTGATCGCGGCCCAGCTCGGCGACCCCACCCACGATCCCCACGGGGACCCGATTCCCACCAGAGACCTGACGATCGAGGAGGAGAGCACGCAGAGCCTCCAGACCCTGGAGGCCGGGGACCGGGGGACGTTCACGCGCGTGTCGGATTCCGATCCTGAGATGCTGCGGTTCCTGACCCAGCGGGGGATCGCCCCGGGCGACGCGTTCGAGGTGATCGAGAAGCAGCCCTTCGACGGGCCGCTCTTCGTGCGCTTCGGAGAGGACGTCCACGTCCTGGGCGGGGGCCTGGCCCGGGCGATGCGCGTGACCGGGGTGACTCGATGACGCCCAGGATCACGGGGGAGCCCGTCCTGGAAGCCGCCGTCGTCGAAGGCGCGAGCATCGCGCTCGGCGAGGGCCTGGAGTTCCAGAGCCCCCTTCAGCGGGTGCTCGCCAAGGGGAAGCTGCGGGCCACGCTGGCCATGCTCGGGCCCGCCTTCGTGGCGTCGATCGCCTACGTCGATCCGGGCAACTTCGCCACCAACGTCCAGGGCGGCGCTCGCTACGGCTTCCTGCTGCTGTGGGTGGTGCTGGCGGCGAACCTGATGGCCATGCTGATCCAGTTCCTGTCGGCCAAGCTCGGGATCGTCAGCAACCGCAACCTGCCCGAGACGATCCGCGATCACTTCCCGCGGGCCGTGACCTGGGGTATGTGGGCCCAGGCCGAGCTGATGGCCATGTCCACGGATATCGCGGAATTTTTGGGAGCCGCCCTCGGCCTGAACCTCCTATTCGGGGTGCCCCTGCTCCCTGCCGGATTCATCACCGGGCTGATCGCCTTCGCGATCCTCGGCCTGCAGACCCGGGGCTACCGGCGCTTTGAGCTCGCGATCACCGCCCTTCTGGGGCTCATCTTCGCCGGGTTCCTGTATGAGACGCTGCGCATCGGACCGTCGGTCCACGAGTCGCTCAATGGACTGATTCCGGGTCTGAGTGGCTCCGGCTCGCTGTACCTGGCCGTGGGCATCATCGGTGCCACCGTGATGCCGCACGCCATCTACCTGCACTCGGCGCTCACCAAGGGCAGGATGCCCGTGCACAACGAGCAGGAGCGCAAGCAGGTCCTGAGGTTCGAGCGCTGGGATGTAATCATCGCTCTCGGCGTGGCCGGATTGGTGAACATGGCCATGCTGGCCGTGGCAGCCCAGCTCTTTCACACGTCCGGGCTGTCCGATCTGAACTCATTAGAGCGGGCGCACAGCGAGCTCGGCCACCTCGTGGGTGGTGGGGCCGCGCTGGCCTTCGCGGTCGCGCTGCTGGCCTCCGGGGCGTCGTCGTCCAGCGTGGGCACGTACGCCGGACAGGTCGTGATGGGAGGGTTCATCCGCTTCCGGATTCCCCTGGTGGCCCGGCGGGCGATCACGATGATCCCCGCCCTGATCGTCCTGGCCATCGGCGTCAGTCCCACCAGCGCCCTCGTGCTCAGCCAGGTGGTGCTCTCGTTCGGAATCCCGCTGGCGCTGATCCCGCTCGTGATGCTGACCAGCCGGCGTGACGTCATGGGTGAATACACCAACGGCCCGCTCACCAGGACTCTGGCCTGGGGCTGCGCGGTGATCATCTCGGCGCTGAACGTCTTCCTGATCCTCAAGCAGTTCGTTCTGTAGCGTTGAGCGCGATGGCGCTGGCGGAAACGTTCGAGCACGTCCGGGAGTCGCTGCCCGACGACTGGACGGACCTGGAGCTGGACCTGCGGATCTTCGATGAGCGCCGGTACATCGACGCCGCGGTCCTACTCGTGACCTGCAACGCGCAGCCGTACTCCAAGCACGACTGGCACTGGCGATTGCTGGTGGCCCACCGCTTCGGTCATGCGGCCTCGGCGCCGGCGGTGCACGCGGCGCTGGGCCTCCTGGATGATGCGGGGATCGACGGCGAGCTGGCCGTGCGCAGCGTCCGCACGGGACGCGTGGAGATCAACCCGCTGTGGGGTCGTCCTGAGTCCGTGCGCCAGGAGTTCAGGCGCATCCGGGCGCAGTAGGGCGCAGGGCGGGGGCGGCGTGCGCGTGGTCGCCTACATCCCGGATCTGCTGTTCGGGTCCGGAGTCCTCACCGCCCTGAAGTCCGCCGGCCACGATCCCGTTCTGGTGGGGGACCCGGACGCCCTGGGCCGGGAGCTGGTTGGAGCCCGGGTGCTCGTCGTGGACCTCACGGCGGATCACCGGCAGCGGATAGACACCGTGCGTGCGCATCGTCCCGACGGGTTGCCGGTGCTCGGCTGCTACTCCCACGTGGAGCAGGAGGTCCGGATCGCGGCTGAGGAGGCGGGCTTTGACCAGGTCGTGCCGCGCTCCCGGATGGCCCGGGAGGGCGTGGCTCTGGTGGAGCGGCTATCAGCCTGATCCAGGCAGGAATGTGCGGTCGAAGGTTTCGCTCAGATCAGGCTGGCGCCTGACGATCCCGAACCTGGCCTCCCAGCGCGCCCAGCGGCGGAGCACCGCGGGGTCAAGCTGGCCCACGCCGCCGCCCGCCGCCTGGAGGGCGGGGCGAAGTGCGGCCAGCTCGGCGGCCACCACCGGGGGGCTGAGACCCTGAACATGTGACTCCAGCGCGGCCGCCGCCGCGGCCGGGTGGGCCACCGTGAAGCGGTAGCCACGCACGAGCGCGCTGACCACGTCTCGGGCCAGGGCAGGGTCGCGCCTCAGGCTCGCGCGGGTGGCGCAGAGCACGAGCTCCGGATACGCCGGCGCGCCGAAGGCGTCCACCTTGAACACGTGGAACCCGGGCCGGGCCCGCTGGATGGCCACGCCCTCGTCGTTCCAGAACGCGGTGGCAGCGGTGACCCTGCGTGCCAGCAGGTCGGCGACCGCGTTGAAGCCGATGGTGATCGTGCGCACCCGGTGGGGATCGCCTCCGGCGCCGGAGACGATGGAGTCCAGCACCGCCGTGTCGCTGGGGACCCCCGTGACGCCCGCCAGCCGCCCCTGGAGCTGGGCCGGATCATGGACCGCGGGTTGGGCGATGACCGCGGCGAGCGGACGCTCGACGATGGCCATGATGCCGACCACGTCCTGGCCGCGCTCCCGGGCGATGGCCAGATCGTGGATGTCCAGGATGGCGAAGTCGGCCCGCCCCGTCTTGAGCAGCTTGATCGGATCGGTGGACGACGAGGGCGCGACGACGTGCAAGCGCACGCCGGCATCCCGGTCGTAGTGGCGAGCCAGCGCTGAGTAGATTCCGGCGTGGACGGCGTTGGGCGTGAAGTCGAGGACCAGGGTGGCGGGCCTGGCCCCCGCGGTGCCTGAGCTCGACCCACAGCCGGCCAGCGACGCGGCGCCGAGGGCGAGCACGAGGAGGGATGCGATCGGCCAGCGGACGCGGCGCACGAGGCCGGAGGATAGGCGTCCCTAGAATGGGGCAGGCGAATGGCCCGTCGCGTCACGTTCAGTCGCAACTTCACGCTGTCGTTGTCCCGGACGTGCCGCTGCTACTGCAAGTACTGCGCGTTTGCCACACACCGGCCGCACCTGTACGCCCCGGGCGAGGTGGAGGCGCTGCTTGACCGGGCGCTCAGCCGACATCGGGCCAAGGAGCTGCTGATCCTGACCGGGGAGCGGCCGGAGCACAACCCCGCGGTGGCGGCCCGCCTGGCCGAGTTCGGCTTTGAGGACTTCACGGGCTACGTCGCCTGGACCTGCGAGCAGGCCCTGGAGCGAGGCCTGCTGCCCCACACCAATCTGGGAGTGCTCAGCCGTGACGACCTGGTCCGCCTGCGGGCGGTGACGGCCTCCCAGGGCCTGATGCTGGAGTCAGTCTCGGAGCGGCTGATGGACACCGTGCACGCGGGCTCGCCCAGCAAGCATCCCGCCCGCCGCATCGAGACGATCGCCACCGCGGGCGAGCTGCGGATCCCGTTCACAAGTGGGATTCTGGTCGGAATCGGCGAGACCGAGGAGGAGCGGATGGCCTCGCTCCAGGAGCTGGCCCGGCTGCATGAGCGCCACGGCCACATCCAGGAGGTGATCCTCCAGAACTTCGTCCCCCACCAGAGCTACTACGGGCGTGAGCCGGCGCAGATCGCCGGTGACGCCGCGGCCGACTACTGGCGCACCGGGGTGTGGGAGGGCCCGGACATGGACGCGCCCGCGTGGTCATGCCCGGTGACGGTGGATGACATGAAGCGGCTGGTGACCGAGGCGCGTCGCCTGTTGCCCGGAGTGGGGATCCAGATCCCGCCCAATCTGTCCGACTGGTGGATCCACCTGCTGGAGGCGGGCGCAACCGACCTGGGCGGGCTGAGCGCCAACGGAGACCACATCTCCCCTGAGCACCCCTTCCCGTCTCCGGCCCAGGCGCGAGGCCGGCTCCGGGAGCGCGGACTGGCCCTCACCGAGCGGCTGTGCGTGTACCCGGAGTACATCGACCCCGAGTGGCTTTCCCGGCCCGTGATGGACGTGATCAAGGGGAGCTACTGGTCGTTCATCCCCCGCCGCGGATCGGGCCGGCGCACCACGGTGGCCCCGGCCGACCATCTGGCTCCCCAGGCCGTGGCCCGGGCGCGGGAGGGACTCCCCCTGACCGCGGATGAGACCACGGCCCTGTTCTCCGAGCGCCGTCCCGAGGTGATCGAGGACATGCGGCAGGCGGCCGACGATCTGCGCCGCGAGCTGTGCGGTGACACCGTGACGTTTGTCGTCAACCGCAACATCAACGTGTCGAACGTGTGCGTGGTCGGCTGCGCCTTCTGCGGGTTTGGCCAGTCAAAACGCTCTCCGGACGCATACGAGCACTCCGAGGAGGAGTTCGCCCGGCGAGTGCAGGAGGCCCTGGACTTCGGAGCCACCGAGATCTGCATGCAGTCCGGCATCCATCCTGACTGGGGCCTGGAGGACTATGAGCGCTGGCTGCGGCTGGGCAAGGATCTGGCCCCGCATGTCCACCTGCATGCCTACTCGCCCATGGAGGTCGCCCACATGTGCGACGTGACCGGACTGCCCCCGCGGGCCGTGTTCGCGCGCCTGCGGGAGGCCGGGCTGGACTCGACTCCCGGGACGGCGGCCGAGGTGCTGCACGACGGTGTCCGTGAGCGCATATCGCCGAACAAGCTGCCCGTGTCCCGCTGGGTGGAGATCATCGAGGCCTCCCACGCCGAGGGACTCCGCTCCACTGTCACGGTGATGTTCGGACACATCGAGGAACCCTGGGAGCTGGCCGAGCACATGCGCGTAGTCCGCCAGCTTCAGGAGCGCACAGGCGGGTTCACCGAGTTCGTACCGCTGTCGTTCATCCCCTTCCACACCCTGCTCGGCCGCACGCACGGGATCGAGGAGATCTCCTCCGAGGAGAACCTCAAGCACACGGCGGCCTTCCGCCTGGCGCTGGGCAGGACGGTCCAGAACCTCCAGGCCAGCTGGGTCAAGATGGGGCTCGAGGCCGCCACCGAGGCGCTGCGATGGGGGGTGAACGACCTGGGGGGGACGCTGATGGAGGAGTCGATCTCCCGCATGGCTGGGAGCCACCACGGGGTTCGCCTTGAACCTGAGGATCTGATCAGGGCCGCACACCGCGCTGGGCGGCCAGCGGCCGAGCGGACGACCCTGTACGACATCCGGCGGAGGTACGACGTCCCGGCGGCGGCATGAGCTCGGTGGCCGGAAAACGCGTTCTCGTCACCGGCGC
>JBJMLC010000060.1:0-26980 GCA_045805485.1 Solirubrobacteraceae bacterium
CCTGCATCGGCTCTGCGGCCACGATCTTGACCTGGTCCCCCAGCTCCTCCTTGAGCCTTCGGCCGTTGCCCATCAGGGTGCCCCCCGTGCCCAGCCCGGCCACGAATGCCGCCACCTCATCCAGCTCCTCCAGGATCTCCAGCGCGGTTCCGTCGTAGTGCGCCCGCGGGTTGGCCTGATTGCCGTACTGGTAAGGCATGTAGTAGGAGGCGTCCTGCTCGGCCATGTCAAGCGCCTTCTCCACCGCACCGTTGGATCCCTTGGACCCCTCCGAGTACACGATCTCAGCCCCGTACATCTGCAGCAGCTGGGTTCGCTCAGGCGTGACGTTCTCCGGCATCACGACCTTCAGCGGGTAGCCCTTGCGTGAGCAGATCATGGCCAGCGAGATCCCGGTGTTGCCAGACGTCGGCTCAAGGATCGTCTGGCCGGGCGCAATCAGGCCCTTCTCCTCGGCATCCTCGATCATGGCCCGGGCCACGCGGTCCTTGACCGAGCCCGTGGGATTGCGGGACTCCAGCTTGGCCCAGATCCGGACGCCGGGCTTGGGGCTCAGGCGTTTGAGCTCGATCAGGGGCGTATGGCCGATCGACTGGATGAGGTCGCCGTAGCGACCCCCGCAGGGCTTGTTCTGAAGCCGCTCGAGGCCCATGACTTCAGGAAGTGTAGCTAGGGCGTAGTGCGGCTACCGGAGCGCGGTTCGCCGCAAGATGGTTGATTCCACGGTTGACGGGACCGCACGGCCAAATGGCGCCTCAAGACGACCACAACGTCACGTTCTTCGCGTTCCGGGCTGAGGAGCTCGACGTTGTGGTTGATATGCGACCACAACGTCGGGTTCCGGCGCATGAAGAGTCCAGATTGCGACGTTATGGCTGTTCCCGAGGGCGCCCTGGGGGCCTCTCAGCCCTGGCGGCCCCCCACGGTTACCCCAACTGCTAGTCAGGACTGGCCGCCGGCCATCGCCGGCAGGATCACGAGCGTGTCGCCCTCGCCCACGGGCGTCTGGAGGCCCTCCAGCACCCGCACGTCCTCATCGTTGAGGTAGACGTTGACGTAGCGGTTCAGCTGCCCATCCGCGGCAAAGAGCTGTGACTGGGTGTCCGGATGGCTCTCAGCCACGGACTGAAGGATCTCGGCCACCGAGGATCCCGGCGCCGAGAGCTCCTTCTCCCCGCCGACGGCGGGGCGCAGCACTGGTGGAATGCGGACCGTCGCCACGCGCGGAACCCTAGTGCTCTCCAGCGCAGAACGCCTCGTAGTCCGGGAAGACTCCCATCTCGTCATCGGAGATCGTGCCGGGGTCACGCGAGCAGATGGGGCAGGCCGGATCACGGCGCACCCGGACCTCCGCGACGGTGGCCGCCAGCGCGTCATACATGAGCAGCCGCCCGATCAGCGGGTCACCCTCTCCCAGGATCAGCTTGATGACCTCGGTGGCCTGAAGCAGGCCCATCGTGCCCGGGAGCACGCCGAGGACGCCGTTGGCTCCGCAGGAGGGAGCGAGCTCGGCCGGGGGCGGCACCGGGAACAGGCAGCGGTAGCACGGCCCGTCGAAGGGCTTGAACACCGAGAGCTGGCCCTCGAAGCCGAGGATGGCGGCCGACACCACGGGGATGCCCAGCCGCACCGACGCGTCGTTCAGCAGGTAGCGCGTGGGGAAGTTGTCCAGCCCATCCACGACCACGTCGTAGTCGCGGATGATCTCCATGATGTTGTCGGGACCGAGCCGGACCGGATACATCTTCACGTCCACGTCCGGGTTCAGCCCCTGGATCGTCTGCTGGGCCGACTCGACCTTCTGGACTCCCACGCGGTCGGTGGAGTGGATGACCTGGCGCTGGAGGTTGGAGACGTCGACCACATCGTTGTCCACGATCCCCAGCGTGCCCACGCCCGCGGCGGCCAGGTACAGCGCGGCCGGAGAGCCCAGGCCGCCGGCGCCCAGCAGGAGCACCTTGGCATCAAGCAGCTTCTGCTGCCCCTCCTCGCCCACCTCGGGCAGGAGCAGGTGGCGCGAGTACCGCTCGCGCTGCTCCGCGTTCAGCGTCCGAGGCATCTCCACCTCGTATCCGCGGTCCTTCCACAGCGTGAAGCCGCCGGTCATGCTCTCCACGTTCTCGTAGCCCAGGTCCTCGATCATCGTGCGGGTCGCCCAGGCGGAGCGGTTCCCAGAGGCGCAGTAGAGAACGACGTGAGCCGCGTGGTCGGGCACCGCGCCCTCGATCCGGGACTCGAAATAGCTCTTGGGCACGTGCTTGGCGCCCGGGATGTGGCCGGCTGACCACTCCTCGGGCTCACGCACGTCGACCACGACGGCGCCGTTGTTCAGCTGCTCATGCACGGCGGAGGGGTCGACCTCCTGGATCGTGCTCTTGATGTGGCGGAGGACCTCGGCTCCGGACGGGCTCACCTGAAAACTCCTAAAGGCGGTCGGATTTCAATACTTCAGTGAGTATAGCTAGGCGCGACGGGCGCGTAGAGGCATTTTCGTGTAGCCCGCCGCACATGTGCGGCGGGCCGGACCGGCGCATGCCCCGGTCCGACGGTGCGGTGCATGCACCGCTCCGCGGCGGGGCACATGTGCCCCGCCGACAACCCCAAAACGCAGATGGGGCACCCGCGTCGGGGTGCCCCATCCAGCCAAGGCCCAATCAAATGTCCGCAGCGTCCCACCGGAAATGAAACTCTCGTGGAGGGGTCTGCACCATCACTATCGGCAAGCCGTTTTCAGGCCGATATCGGTGCCAGACCCCATTTCGAACCCAGGCGTCGGCGCCGATGTCTGGGGCATACCCCCGTTTTGAAATCTCGCTCCCTACTTGCCCAGGTACTGGCGATCAACCTCCTGTTGATCGCGATGACCGTGCTCGTGACCACGGTCGCCGTTGACACGCGGGCGGGGAACCTCCTGCGCGGCAGGGAGGCGATCACGCTGGCGCTGGCCGTGCTGGCCACGCTGGCCGGAAACTGGCTACTGCTGCGGCGGCGCTTTCACCCCCTGGATGAGCTGATCTCCACGATGGAAACGATCGACCTGGCCGCGCCAAAGCAGGCCCGCCAGTCAGGCCGGCGAGGCAGCGACGAGGTGCGCCGCCTCCAGGCCGCCTTTGAGCGGATGATCGCCCGGCTGGAGAGCGAGCGCCGGCGGGCGGGGCGGCAGGCCATCCAGGCCCAGGAGCGGGAGCGGCGGCGGATCGCTCAGGATCTCCACGACGAGGTCAACCAGGCGCTGACGGCCGTATCGCTGCGTCTCCAGGCCACAACCGAGCGGGCGCCCGTGGAGCTTCGCCGGGAGCTGCTGGAGACCAAGCGCCTGGCCAGCCAGGCGATGGACGAGCTGCTGGCCCTGGCCAGAACGCTCCGGCCGGCGGTCCTGGACGACCACGGTCTGGTCCCGGCGCTGCGCAGCCAGGTTTTGGACTTCCGGGAGCAGACCGGCATCGACGTCTCGTTCACGCTCTCCGGCCCGACCCTCCCGCTGTCCCCTGAGCAGCAGCTGGTGATCTACCGGGTCACCCAGGAGAGCCTGTCCAACATCGCCCAGCACGCCCAGGCCAGCAGCGCCCACGTTGAACTCTCGTTCGTGGGCAGGACGGTCCTGCGGGTGACCGACGACGGACGAGGATTTCGCGCTGAGAGCTCCGAGCGCCACGGCGGCGGGCTCGGGCTGTCAGGCATGAAAGAGCGCGCCCTCCTGATCGGCAGCCGGCTGGAGATCTCCTCCACCCCGGGCATGGGCAGCCGTGTTCAGTTGACGATCGAACGGGCCGCTCGCGGCCAGGGTCTGATGAGAAGTCAGGGCCCCGAACCAGACGAACCCGACCCAAGAGATGAGCTGGCGGTGGACGACCAGCTGCTCGTGATGAGTGGAGGACCAAATGCGCATTCTGATTGCTGATGACCACGGAATCGTCCGGGCGGGTATCCGGTTATTGCTGGAACACCAGGTCGACCTTCACGTCGTGGCCGAGGCGGCCGACGGGATCGACGCCATGGAGAAGGCGATCGCGTCAAAGCCGGACCTCTGCATTCTCGACGTTGGCATGCCCCGGATGACCGGGCTCCAGGCGGCCCGGGAGATCAAGGCCCACGTTCCACAGACGCGGGTGCTCATGCTTTCGATGCACGACGATGAGCACTACCTGTTCGAGGCGCTGGAGGCCGGCGCCTCCGGCTACGTGCTCAAGCGGGAGGCCGACCACGACCTGGTGGGGGCGATCCGGGCGGTGGGCCGCGATGAGGCCTTCCTGACCAATGCCGCCGAGCGCTCGATCATCCGCCGCTGGATGGCCGATGGCGCACCCGGCCCGAAGGTCCCGCTCACCCCGCGTGAGGAGGAGGTGGTCAAGCTGATCGCCGAGGCGCACACCAATGCGGAGATCGCCTCGCTGCTGCACCTCTCCGAGAAGACAGTTGAGTCCCACCGGGCCAACGTGCTGCGCAAGCTGGGCATGCGTGACCGCGTGCAGCTGGTCCGCTACGCCATCCGCCGCGGCCTGGTGGAGGCCTGAGCTACCCCGCCGAGCGGCTCGGATCCAGCAGGTTGACCAGTTCCGGCGGCCCGTTCGCTCCCACCAACGTGACAAATCCTGGCCGGTAGGGACTCCGGGTGGGAGCCGGCCCCAGGAATTCGGGCGTGTGAATCCAGCTGCCGGTGTTGTGCAGCGCGGCGCCGGCGCTCGACGTCCATTCCCGGGGATCGTCGTCAGGCAGCGGGCCGGCGCGGTGGGTGTGGCCGAAGAGGACGTGAGGAGCCGAAATGCCCAGGGTGCTCAGTACCTCATCGAACGCCCGCAGGCCGGCGCGTCTTAGCTCGGGGCCCGAGATGTCCGAGTTCAGCGGGCCCAGCCCGGCCCGGTTGAGGGCCGCCACACCGACCGGAATCAGGACGGCCGCGGAGCGCTGGCGCCAGCTGCGGCGCCTGCGGCGACCCTGAAGTCCGTTCCACACGCGGCCCTGGAGCCCCAGCCCGGCGCCCGATCCGACCTCGGCCACGGCGTCGGCCCAGTCGTACATCGGGCTCAGAATCGCCTCGTAGGCGTCGGCGCCGTCACGATCCCGCGGCGGGCCGGTCAGCCGGAGCATCGCCCCTGCCCCCACCCGCTCCAGGATCGGCACGGTGATGTGCCGGTCAAGGTAGTGGCCGTGGATGGCATAGATGTCGTCGCGCAGCCACAGTCCGGGGTAGACAGCTCGGACCCGGGCGGGGGCCAGCGACTCGGCCAGCACCGCCAGCGGCTCGTCCGGGCGCCAATCCACCTCCGTCTCCAACTCCAGCATGGGCGCCTCGGACTGGACGGCCCGCCGCTCGCGCCAGGGACCGAGGAGACGATGGTCATGGTTTCCGGGCACGACCACGACCTCCGTCTCGGCGCCCAGAGCCGCTCCCAGGTCTGCCAGCACGGGGGCGGCCACGTCCAGCGCCCGCCGCAGTGACCCACCGCGAAGCTCCAGCACGTCGCCCAGCAGGATCAGCCGATCGACACCTGAGAGGGCCTCGACGAGCGTGGCCCTGACGGATGCTCGCTCCAGCACCGCGGTCCCGGGGCGGGCGCCAAGGTGCAGATCGGAGATGACGAGCGTGCGCAGGTGAGCGCTGGATCCTAGGAGGCGGTGGCCGCCAGGGCCTGCCGGATCTCCTTGGGGAGCATGAACCGAACGTCCTCAGGGACGACGTGGAGCTCCTCGACCGCCACCGCGGCCCGCCGCCGGAAGAAGGCGATCAACCGCTGGACCAGCTCGTCGGGAGCGCTGGCCCCTGACGTGATGCCGATCACCCGCTTGTCCTGTAGCCATTCCTCCTGCAGCTGCAGCTCGTTATCGATGAGGTGCGAGTCGACGCCGCATTCCCGCGCCACCTCCACCAGCCGGTTGGAGTTCGACGAGTTGTCGGATCCGATGACGAGCACCAGGTCGCACTGGCGAGCCAGCTCCTTGACGGCAGTCTGCCGGTTGGTGGTGGCGTAACAGATGTCGTCGGTCCGCGGACCCACGATCTCAGGGAAGCGCTCACGCAGGCGCTCGATGATCCCCGTGGTCTCGTCGACCGACAGGGTGGTCTGCGTGATGAACGCGATCCGGGTCGGGTCCTCCACCTCCAGGCGGTCGACGTCCTGGACGCTCTGCACCAGCACGATCCGCTCCGGCGCCTCCCCCATCGTGCCCTCGACCTCCTCGTGGCCGTCATGGCCGATCAGCACGATCGTGTAGCCCTGGGCGGCGAACCTGCGCGCCTCCACGTGGACCTTGGTGACCAGCGGGCAGGTGGCGTCGATCGTGGTCAGCCGGCGCTCGCTGGCCCCCTTGTGGACGCTCGGGGCGACGCCGTGGGCCGAGAACACCACCGTGCTCCCCTCCGGCACGTCGGTCTCGGACTCCACGAAGATGGCCCCCCGCGCCCGCAGCTGCTCCACCACGTGCTTGTTGTGGACGATCTCCTTGCGCACGTACACGGGCGGCCCGTACAGGTCCAGCGCGCGCTCGACCGTCTGGACAGCCCGGTCCACGCCCGCGCAGTAGCCGCGCGGCGCGGCCAGGAGCAGCTTCTCAGGGAGGCTTGCCACGCCCACAAGTGTAGGGACCGCCGGAAGGCGCTCAGGAGGCTGGGGTGGGGAGAGGGCGTGGTCGCGCCGATCGGGCCTCTGAAGGTAGTCTGTCTATCCAGTGACCCAGACCCATCTGGACCGCCTGAGCTCCACCGACGCCTCGTTCCTGCACCAGGAGGGGGCGACCTCGCACATGCACATCGGTGGGGTGCTGATCTTCCAGGGACAGCCGCCCCCGTTCGAGGACGTCCTGGACCACGTCCGCGGGCGCCTGCACCTGGTCCCCCGGTACCGGCAGAAGCTGGCCTACCCGCCGCTGGAGACCGGCCGTCCGCTGTGGATCGACGACCCCTGCTTCAACCTGGAATATCACGTCCGGAACACCGCCCTGCCCGCGCCGGGCAGCGAGGCGCAGCTGTTGCGGCTGGCTGGCCGAATCGCCTCGCAGCAGCTGGACAAGGCCAAGCCGCTGTGGGAGCTCTGGATGGTGGAGGGGCTGGAATCCGAAGCGGATGGTGAGGAGCGCTTCGCCCTGATCTCCAAGACCCACCACTCGCTGGTGGATGGGGTCTCCGGCGTGGACCTGGCCACGGTGCTGTTCGACGTGGAGGAGACACCGAAGCCGCCACCCACCGACCTGGCGGCCTGGGAGCCCAGCCCTGAGCCCACAGGCGCGGAGCTCGTGGCGGCGGGCGCGCGCGGGATGGCCCGGGCGGCCGTGAGCATGGCGACCCGCACTCTCTCGGCGGCCACGCACCCCACCGAGGCCCTGGGCCGGGTTCGGGACAGCGCCGAGGGAGTGGGCGAGATCGTCTGGGCCGGGCTCAATCCGGCCCCCGAGACCCCGTTGAACGTGGAGATCGGACCGCATCGTCGCTTCGCGGTGGTGCGCCAGCAGCTCTCGGACTACAAACAGGTCAAGGACGCCCTCGGCGGGACTGTCAACGACGTCGTGCTCAGCGTCGTCTCGGGCGCGTTGGCCGGGTGGCTGCGGTCCCGAGGCATCCGGACCGAGGGCCTGGAGATGCGGGCTCTGGTTCCCGTCTCGGTGCGAACGCAGCACGATCAGGGCTCGCTGGGCAACAAGCTGACAGTCATGCGCGGCCCGCTGCCGGTCTACATCTCAGACCCCGTGGCCCGCCTGCGCCACGTCAAGAAGGCGATGGACGGACTGAAGGAGTCAAAGCAGGCCGTGGGCGCGGCCACGCTGGCCGCGGTCAACGACCTGGCGCCCCCCACCATCCTGGCCCAGGCCAGCCGGCTGAACTTCTCCACGCGCCTGTTCAACCTGATCGTGACGAACATCCCCGGTCCCCAGTTCCCCCTGTACGTGCTGGGCCGCCCGCTTCAGGACCTGTTCCCGATCGCCTTCCTCCCGCGAGGGCACGCGCTGGCCGTGGCGATCATGTCCTACAACGGCGGCATCGAGTACGGCCTGCTGGGCGACTACGACACGCTGGACGACATCCAGCTGGTGGCTCAGGGTCTCGACGAGGCGCTGGACGAGCTCCTGGAAGCGGCGCGCGGGCGGTCCTCGGACTCCTCCTCTCCCTCAGGGCGGGGAAGATCGCCGAAGGCCGGCCAACCCAACGGGCGGACGGTGCCCATCCTGCCCACCTCCGGCGCGCGGCCCAAGAGCGGTCCGGCGGCCGATATGCGGGCCAAGCGCTCCCGGACCACGAGGCGGTCCGCCGGCACCTCCGGCGCGAGGTCGCGGCGGCGGCGTGAGGGCTGACGCCCGTCCCAGGGCGTGAGGGCGTTGACGTCCCCTCCGACGGCGTGAGGGCTGAGGGCCTGCGCCTCAGTGGTAGGTGAGCGCGTTCCCGCTCTGATCCACGGTGATGCAGAAGGCGGTCGACACGCACGACACCGAGACGAGTATGCCGTTGCGGTCGATCGGCTTTGGGGCTGTCCAGTTGACCTTGCCGTGGAAGATGAACGCGTCGTGCACGCCGATGGCGGCGCAGAAGGTATCCGATCGGCAGGAGACGGAGTTGAGCAGGCTTCCTGGGTTGGGCCCCCTCGGCGGCCCCCAGGTGTGGGGGGTGTAGGAGTGTTCGTCGCCCTCGTAGTCGACCTCCATGCAGAAGCTTGAGGACGGGCAGGAGACCCCGGCCAGGTTGCCGCCCTTGTTGTCGACCGTGGCCGGCCTGCCCCACTTGCCGTTGTAGATGATCCCGTCCTCCTGGTTGATCGCGGCGCAGAAATGAGCCGACGCGCAGGAGATCGAGTTCAGGCCTGTCCAGAGCACACCGGAAGCCTTGTTGTCGATCTTTCTCGGCTGGCTCCACTTGCCTCGCTTGTAGATGAGCGCCCGGTTGTTCAGGTCGCCTGCGATGCAGAAGGTCGTTCTCGGCGCACACGAGACTGAGAAGAGTCCGCCGCCGCCCCGATCGATCAACCTGGGCTTGCTCCACCTGCCTCGCCTGAAGTTGAGGGCGCGTCCCTGCTTGTCCACCGCGACGCAGAACTTGGTCGAAGCACACGAGACCGCGGTCAGAGCAGCTTTGGCGTCGACCGTCCTGGGCGCATGCCACTTGCCGTTGCTGCGGAGCACCTCCTGGCCGCCGTAGCCAACCGCCACGCAGAAGGCATTCCTCACGCACGAGATCGACGACAGGCCTTCGCCCACGATCACTGGCTTCCAGTCGTAGTTATTGAACTGCAGTGCAGCGCCGCCCCCAGCCACGGCTACGCAGAACAGCGCGTCCGGCGCGCATGAAACCGCCGTCACGGCGGCGTAGGTGTGGATCGGCCGTCCGTACCACTTGCCCTTGATCAGCTCCAGCGGAATACCCGAGGCGTTTCCGGCGGCGCACAGCAGCCGCCGCGCCGGAGAGAGGGTGCACGAGACCGCGGTGAGGCCGTTGCCCTTCCTGTCGGATACCGGCGTCACGTCAATGATCTGCGGGCTGCTCCACTTGCCGTTTGAGTAGGAGACAACGTGGCCGGTTCTATCGACAGCGGCACACTCGCCGTCCGGTGCGCACGAGACGGAGGTAACGCGGCCATTGCCATCGACGCTCTCGGGCGAGCGCCATTGGCCGTCGCGGAAGAGCACCGCGTTGCCTGCACTGTCCACCGCAACGCACAACGCGCGTGACACACAGGAGACCGAAACCAGACCACCATGTCCGTCGATCTTGTCCGGCGACGTCCACCTGCCCACGTAGAGCATCGCGCTGCCGGACCGGTCAACGGCGACGCAGAACGGGCCCTGGGCACAAGAGACCGAGGTCAAGCCGCCGGCAGAATCGATCTGCTGGGGCGCGCCCCATTTGCCGTCGTAGGCGAACGCATTCCCGGCGCCGTCCACGGCCATGCAGGAGGTGTCAGAGACACACGACACCCCGGTCAATCCGACCGCCCCGGGGATCGTCGTTGGCCGTTGCCAGCGCCCGCCCGTGTAGGCGCGCTGGAGGCTGCCGCCAACCGTCATGCAGAACTTTTCCGACGGGCAGGAGATTGAGTCGGCGACAAAGGAGGTCGGATCGATCTTCACCGGCCTCGACCAGCCGGTTCGGGCGAGTGACGCCACAGCGCGATGGGAAGCGACGTGCGTCGAGGCCTGGGCGAAAGACCCCGCCACCAGGCCGGCCATCACCACGATCAGCACGGCCGTCGCGTACCTGCTCTTGCTAGTGCTCATTGGTCTCCAGCGGTGGTCTCGATGCTGCCCACAACCCCTCAGGCCCGTCGGTCGACAGAGGCCCCCCTCCTCGACAGAAGATAGCACCGTGCCGGGCCCGATCGCCTACCCCAGCTGCGGGACCTAGCGGGCGGCGATGACGCCCCGGGCGCTGGCGAACAGGAAGGCCAGCCCGTACAGAATCGCCACGATCACCAGGAGGAAGTGATAGCCGCTGACCAGCGCCACGTACTCGATCGCCCCCCCGAGCATCGCTCCGAGGAGGTTGGCGCCGAATGCGACCGTCGAGGAGCCCACGCCCATGAAGCGCTGCGCAAACACGAGGTTGGCGCAGAAGATCGGTGCGAAGGCAACCGCTGCCCCGGCGATGAAGCGCAGGACCGGCGTCAGGGTCAGGATCGACTCCTGGGGCACCAGCCACGCCACGGCAAGGGACGCGAGCAGGGCGAGGTAGAGCACCTGAGGACGCGGCAGGCGCACGTGTCTGGCGACCTCGATGGCGAGATACACACTCAGCAGCACCCCAGCGAAGACGAGCGAGTTGACAAACCAGGTTGTTCCGAACAGCAGCGCGAACTGCACCACGTTCTTGGTCTCCAGAAGGGCGAAGGCGGCACCCATGAAGAACAGGTCGACGTAGGGGGCCATCCGCAACGGTGCGCCGCCCGCCAGCCACACGAGCCCCAGTGAGGCGATCAGCACGAACGCGAGGACCCGGAGATAGAGCGCAGGAATGTAGTGGCCGGCGAGGTACGGGAACGGCCAGTTGTCGGTCGCGGCCGGGATGTGTCGTCCGTGCCACGGAGTGGCGCAGTGCCGGGTCGCGCCGGCACCCGCGGTCAGGACGGCCTGGGCACGGCCGACGAGCGTCCAGGAGCCGAGCTCCTCGCACGGCGCCTGGCCGTAGACGGTGTCCAGCGTGGTGGCATAGCGGTCGAGTAGCCCCGGGCTGTAGTAGTTGTACATGGCGAAGGTGCCACCGGGCTTGAGGATGCTCTTGACCCGTTGCATGGACTCCAGCGTGAAGAGGTAGTTCTCCAGGCGCAGGGCGCCCTGGCCAGCCACCAGGGTCAGCGAGTCCGGCAGCGCGAACTCGATGAGGTCATACCGGCTGTCCGTGTTCTGAATGAACGCTCGCCCGTCGTTGATATGGGCGGTGACGCGAGGCGATTGATAGGGACGGTCAGGGTTCCACTTACGCCCGAGACTCTGAATGACGGGGTCGATCTCCACGGCGTCGACGTGGCGGGCGCCCTCTGACAGCGCCACGGCCACATCGTTGCCGGTACCGGCACCGACGATCAAGACATTGTTCAGGTGGGCACGGGGGACGTGCCGATAGGGGTAGAAGTAGAAGGGCTGGATCTTGCGCAGGGTCGAGACCGGATACGCGGTCTGATGCGGGATGTTGTTCGCCCACACGCGCGTCACTCCATGCGTGTGCGTGCGGCCCACCACGACCGGGCCCGCCGAATGGACGGCGTGGATCTTGTAGTAGGGCGACCACTGGTCGGTCGATGAGGCGGACTCGATCCCCAGGCACACCAGCACGGCGACCAGCGAGGCGACGAGCGAGACGATCTGCCACCAGCGCGACGGACGCCAGAGCAGTCCGACGAGCACCACCGAGACGATCGCTCCCCACGCGACCGGCGGGAGGTACAGGAACGACAGCAGCGAGAACGCGGCGATGCCGATCAGGCTGCCGAGGATGTCGAGTCGGTACGCCTCGAGAGGGCGGAAACGCCGGAAGCTCCTACCCGCTTCCTGCCCGATCCCCACCAACGTGGCGACGACGAGCAGGAAGATGACCGAGATGCTCAGCCACCGGGGGATGAGTGGCAGCCCGCTCGCGCCGTGCAGGAGGTGCGCACTCCCGTGCGCGAGGTGCGCCTTCGACAGCGCGCCGACCGCCGCCGGAAAGGCGAGCACGAACCCGACCAACAGGGCAAGCGCCACGGGGGTGAGGGGCAGGAGGCGCCTCCGGGAGCCCGCGCGAAGAAACCCGATCCCGATCCCGAGAAAGCTCGCCATCAGCACGAAGTTCGTCAGAGGGGCCAGGTACTCGTTGTTGGATCCCGTCCACCGGATGAGCGCCAGCTCCAAGAACAGCATCAGGAAGCTGATAGCCAACAGCCGCAGGCGGTCCGCCCGCACCGGCTCCGGGGGCGAGATCTCCTCGCTCACCGCTGGCATCGTGTCCGTGTATGTGATCGTGTCTGTGGCCATATGCAGGAAAACCAGCATCGTGCCCCGCTCGGAGCAACCAGCGCGAGCTCGCGAGACTTAAGGGCCCTGGCGGGCGGAAAGTACTACATCTGAACCGTTTGGGCGCTGACGGGGACTACTAGAACCCGAGGGCGAACTTGGCGTCCTCGCTCATCCGCTCGGGCGTCCAGGGCGGCGAGAAGGTCATGGTGGGCTGGACGTCCTGCACGCCCTCCAGATCCCCCACGAACTCCTCGATCTGCTCAGCGACCTGGGGCCCGATTGGGCAGCCGGGACTGGTCAGGGTGTAGGTGACGCGGACGGTGCCGTCATCGATCTCCACGCCGTAGATGAGACCCAGCTCCACGAAGTCCAATCCCAGCTCCGGGTCGATCACGTCCCGGAGGGCCTCGGTGACGTCGTCTTCGGTGGTCATACCCCAAGTGTAGGAAATTGGTACGAAGACCTGGCAGCTGCCCCGCGGTTTTGTATAGGGTCTCCAGATCATCGCTTTCGACCAAAACGGTGCCATCCTGTATTGCCGCGGAGAGGAGGACCGGGCAACGCAGCCGCTCCGCCGGCAAGCCTTCGCCCGGGCCCTGAAGGCGCGCCGCGAGGTGATCGTCGATCTGTCCGAGCTGGTGTTCGCCGACACGTCGCTGATGCTGGATCTGGCCGCCCTGGCTCGCCGTCTCCGGTGCCAGGGGGGCGCCCTGCGGCTGCGCTCACCCCAGGCCCAGATCAAGACCCTGATCGAGCTCGTGGGACTTCACCGGCTGGATGGGGTGAGGTTCGAGACACCCGCCGCCGCGCTGGCCTAGGCGTGGGGAGTATCGGTGGGCCCGCGCTGGCGGAGGCCGGCGCCGAACTGGCTCGGGATCCGCGAGTGGTGGCGTTCGGAGACCTGGAGAGCGGGCTCTGGGGAGTGGCCTGGTTTCCCCCCTCAGGGCCCGGCGCGGGCGTGGTGGGCGTCGGCCCCGAGGTCCAACCCCGGCCGCTGACGCTGAGCGGACACGAGGCATCGGCGCTGTGGAAGCTGGAGGGTGAGGGGATCGAGCTGGACTGGGAGGCGCTATCCGAGGCTGTGTGGCGGGATCCCACCGCACCTGACCAGGGGTTTGACCAGCTGTGCCGCGTGAGCGGCACGATCCAGCCTGGCCAGAGCGCCAGCGGGCTGCCCTGCCTTGGTTGGCGGACCACCCACGTCGACCCAGGCCAGGCGTCCTCGCTCCGCCAGGTGGCGGCGTGGTTTGAGCCGGGCGATGGCTTCGCCGTGCTGGCGCTGCGGCCGCCCAAGGCGAAGGGACAGGAGCAGGATGTGGTGGCGGCCGCCGAGTTCGATCAGCAGCACGCCCTCAGGGTGGAGGATCCCAGACTGTCCACCACCTACAGCTCGTCTGGGCAGGCGACACGGGCCGGGGTGGAGCTGTGGATGGAGGCGGCCGAGGATTCAGAGCAGCTCTACGCCCGCAGGGCCATCGGCGAGGCGACGGCACCGCCCGTGCAATGGGAGGTGGGCGACGTGGCCCTGGAGGCTGGGCCATTTCGCTGGTACAGCGGCGGGCGTGAGGGCCCGGGCGTCTACGTGCTGGGAAGCCGTCGCTGATGGGCCCGAGCACCGTGGAGGCGGTGATCAGCGACTTCGGCGGAGTTTTGACGTCCCCCCTGCTTGATTCATTTCTCGCCTTCCAGACGGCGTCCGGGATCCCGCTTGAGGCGCTGGGCCGGGGCATGATGGCAATCGCCGCACGGGACGGCGCGAACCCCCTGCACGAGCTCGAGGTCGGACGCGTGACCGAGGCCGATTTTCTGGCCAAGCTTGGAGAGCAGCTGAGCCGAGACCTGGGGCGGGCGGTGGAGCTGGAGAGCTTCGGAGAGCGGTACTTCGAGAACCTCCACCCCAACGAGCCGATGATCTCCTATATGCGAGAGCTCCGGGGCCGCGGGTACCGGATGGCCATCTGCACCAACAACGTGCGGGAGTGGGACCGACTGTGGAGGGCCAAGCTGCCCGTGGACGAGATCTTCGACGTGGTGGTGGACTCGGCGTTCGTGGGCACCCGCAAGCCCGAGCGCAGGATCTACGAGATCACGCTGGAGCGCGTGGGAGCCGAGCCTGAGAAGGCGCTCCTGATCGATGACGTGGAGGAGAACTGCCGGGCCGCCGAGGAACTCGGCATGAGAGCGGTGTGGTTCCGCGACACCGAGCAGGCCATCGCCGCGATCAAGGCGGCGCTGGCGGCTTAGTTCTCGACCCCGAGGCGATCCCAGCAGTACAGGTCGAGACACTCCCTGGCCAGCTCCAGGCAGCGGGTCTCGGACAGCCAGGGCAGCACCGTGTCGAAGGCCTCCACCTCGCCGACGCCGTGCTCGAATGCGTCCTCGCCTCTGAAGCCGGCGGCGATCCGCAACGCCTCCCGGCGGTTCTCGCCCAGCGAGGAGAACACGTTGACCAAGAACTCCTTGCTGGGCACGGGATGGCCGACCTCCAGGGAAGCGTGCCAGGCCGCCAGGAGCGAGAGGTCATGCTCGTCCAGATCCGCCACGGCCTTGGCGTAGTGGGATTCCAGCTCGGACTCAGGAATCTCGTCCACCCAGGCTCGCACGACCTCTCCCAGGATCTGCCGCCGGGCCTCCCGACCCACCGACTCGGCAATGACCCTGATGGCGTTTTGGGGCTCGATGAAGCAGAGTGGCATGGTCGCTCCCGGACTGACGAGGTGTGCGGCGCGGTGAGAAGTCGGGCGTCGCAGACGGTAGGCGTCGGTCCGGACGTAATGCCTGTGCGACGCCGGCCCTACGGCGGGCGGAAGTGTGGCCCGTCCGCCCCTACGGTGCGGGGGAAGCGTGACCCGGCGCCGGGTGAATCGACAGGATCAGCGGACGGCGGGGCCGCCGGGAGAAGTCGAAGTCGTGATCAAGGGCACCCAGGAGCGGGTACGACTCGCGCACGTCAGGCCGTGGGTCGGGGCGCTCGTCGGTCCGAGGGTCGAGTCGCTGGCCTCCCAGGAAGTCATCCTCGATGAACTTGTTGTAGGCGTCCTGGCTGAGGATCTGATGGTCGACGAACCCTCGCCGGGCATACGGGCTGATCACGATGGCGGGCACGCGCAGGCCGTAGCCCAGGGCGTCCACGTACGGGGGCACGACGTGGTCATAGAAGCCGCCCCAGTCATCCCAGCTCAGGAAGATGGCCGTGCTGTCCCAGTCGGGACTGCGCATGATCGCGTTGATGAGTCCGGTCACGTACGTCTGGCCGTCGCTGACCAGTGCGGGAGGATGCTCGGAGACCTTCCCGTTGGGGACGACCCAGGACACGGCGGGTAGCGCTCCGGCTGATGCCTGGTGGAAAAAGTTGCTCAGCGACTGCACCTTGCCGACCTGGCCATCCCGGCGGACGTCGGTGAACGAGGGGAGCGGATTCCAGATCCCAGGCGTCTGGGGACCCTGCTGGACCGGCTCGCAGCTGACATCACCGTCGTTCTCACAGTCGGGCTCGGTGCCCCTGAAGACGTAGTACCCCCAGTCGATACCGCGCTTGTGCATGAGGTAGGTGATGTCGGTCCAGGCGTAGTGAAGCCTGCCGTCGTTGGGAAAGCCGAAGCGATCACCCGGGCCGCCGGCGCCCGCCTGATGGTCGGGGTTTGGCTTCTGGACCGAGCTGCCGCACGAGAACGGATTGAACGGGTTCACGCAGAAGGCCGACCACTCCGAGACCATGTACAGGTGCTGCGGAAGGCTCCAGGATGCGTTGGGCTGGAACATGTGGTCCTGGAGGACGAAGCGCTTGGCGTAAGCCCAGTAGTTGGGGATCTCGCGGGCATCGTGGTAGCCCATCGCGTCAAAGCACTTGAACCCCCGGTGCTGCCCGATGTTCTGCTCGCAGGGGCTGCAGTTGGGGTCGCCGGTGGCGCATCCCCGGCCGCGCTGCGCCTCTGACACGAACCCGTCCATGGCGCCGCCATCGATGTCGGCGGTGCCGGCGGTTGCCGAGTGCGGGCCGCCGTAGTTCTTGTCCCTGGTGTCGTGAAAGGGTCGGATGCAGCCGCCGTTCATGGGGTCGGGCACGCACACCCCGTGCGGGATCCCGTCGGCCCCGGGAAACGTGCCGAAATACGTGTCGAACGAGCGGTTCTCCTGCATGATGATCACCACGTGCCTGATCCTGTGGATGGGCGTCACCTGCAGACGGAGAGGTCGCGAGGCCGAGACGTCGTTGCGCGGCGTAGCTGGAAGCAGGACACGCAGCTTCAGCTCGCCGGCATGGAACCGGCGCTTGACGTGAAAGCTTGAATCCGACGCCACCCGAGCCCGTGAGATCGTGCCCCAGCTGGAACCGAAGCGGCGCTGAAGCAGCACCTGGTTGCGGCCGTGCCAGGGGTAGACGGTGCCCTTCAGCGTCAATGGCTCCCCCGGGACGGGGAGCCTGTCCGAGGAGGACAGCGTCACGCGAGCGCGCACGGTCTGGGTGATCACGTCGCTCTGAACGGTCCCGGAGCTGGCGTACCAGTCGCGAGTGGTCTGCACCTTGCCCGGACCGAAGCTGAACGTGAAGTTGCCCTGGGGATCGGTCTGCGTGGTCAGCGCGTGGTGAAAGTGGTTTGCGTAGGGCAACCGGGTCCATAGCGACACCGAGGTGCCCCCAGGCGCGCGTCCGGTGGCCTGCCCGGTTATCACGACCGGGTTTCCAGCGGTGGACGGGTTGGGAGAGGCCAGGATGCTCAGCCCAGTGACCCTTCCGGTGGGCCCGGTGCCCGGCCCGGTGGCCGCACGACCGTCCCGGCTGGCGCCGGCGCTATCGGCAAGGGCGGGCAGGGCAAACCCCGCGATCAGAACCACGAGGGCCGGGAGGAGCGGTCTGTAGCGATGCATGAGGGGAGTACGGGTATTCCGGTCCCGACAGGGCGTGCAGACGTGAAGCTCCTAACCCTGCCCGGTTAATAAAGTTGCGCGCGGAGTTGCTTCTACCCCAGGCCCAACCTCGCGGCCACATGGTGCAGCAACTCGGGATCAGGGTCGGTCCTGACTCCGACGGTGGCGCGTTCGTCGCGGGCCCAGTTGTATAGGCCCAGGTCCAGCGCCTCCAACGGGACCTCGCACGCCCGGGCCAGATCTCCCGCCCGTCGCTCCAGAAGCAGCGTGTCCCCGATGCCGAAGGCCCGCTTGGCGGCCAGCGTGACCTCGTCCGATCCGCCCAGGGCCAGTGATCCGGCGGCCAGCTCGTACAGGCCGGTGCGGCCCAGCACGACCAGCAGCTCGAAGCGAGCCGCCCGATGAAAGCCCGGCAGGGCCAGGCGCTCGAACACCCGGGAGAACCGGCGCTCCGGACTCCATGCGGGCTCACCTCCGTAGCCGGCCGCCTGCGTGCCGGCCCGCTCGGCCCAGGCCCGGTAGGCCTGCAGGGTGGCCTGTCCGCGACCCTGGTCGTGCGCCGTGCGCGGCCCCGGCCGCACGCCTTCCAGGTCAGGGACGACCCCTTCTGCCCAGGATGTCCTCGCCCCCCGGATGGCCTCGAACGGGTCCTCCGCGTCCTCCAGGGGGCCCAGGTAGGCGATCAGGAAGGCCAGCCAGGTCCTCTCCTCGACATCTCCGTTTTCATCTGCCAGCTCCGCGTACAGGCCCGGCGGGCTCTCCTCCAATTCCTGCAACCGGGCGGTGGCGAACGCCAGCTCCTCGGCCAGCCGCCCAGCGGACTCGCCGGACTTCAGGCCGGGGAGCAACGGCGAGCGGTAGCCATCGTCCACGGCCGCTCCCGGCCTCCGGATGGTCACCCCCGCCGACGAGCGCGACCGGCCCGCGGGACGCCGGCGTTCCTGGGTGGGAGGCCTGGGGGCCCGGGACGTCGTGGCGGGAGACGAGGGCGAGACCAGCGGACGAGGTTCGACCGACTGCTCGCGGGCACAGATGGGGCAATTCTGGACGAGGCGGTTATGTCGGCAGAACGTCGGCATGGCTCATGGCAAGGGTAGGCAACCGGCTCAGATTCCCGCCGGCGCCTACCTCACATAAGTCCGGGGGGGCCAGATCCTTCTGGACCCCCCCGGGAGTCAGGGAAGTGGGGGCGCAGTTCCCTGACGACCAGGACAAGTTTCCCCGTCCCAAACTTGAGGACTTCAAACCTTCTCATCCGTCCCCCAGATGGAAGTTCCTGAAGCCTAACATCCCCTGCAAATTGCGGGACGAAACCGTAAGCGGGCGAACATAGCCGCCCGCGCAGGCGACGCGGCCGGGAAGCCCGTGCCCTCAGCGGCCCCGGGCGCCGGGTCCGGTGAAGAACTCCTCCCCGGGCCTGACGGTGCCGGCGGCCTCAGCCTCGTGGCGCAGAGTGCGGTCAGGCTCGCCGCTCCACGCCCCCAGGGCAAGCATCTCTCGATCGGCGTCCATCGGTGTGCCGCCCAGGTCCTTGTTGACGATCCGGGCGCACTTCCGGCCCTCTGCGATGGCCGTGACAATCAGTGACTGGCCGAGCCGGGCATCGCCGCAGGCGTAGACACCCTTGGTGGAGGTGCTGCGGTAGGTCATCTCGGTCCGGATGTTGCGCCGGTCATCAAGCTCCAGGTCCAGCTGCTTGACCACGCCGTCAGGCTCCGGCCCCTCGAAGCCGATGGCGATCAGCGCCAGGTCAGCCTCCAGCACGAACTCGCTTCCGGGCACCGGCGTGAGGTCGCGAGAGGACGTACCGGTCACCTGACGGGCGTACACATGGCTGAGAGCGCCGTCCTTGCCGCCGAAGCCCGTGACCTCGGTTCCCCAGCGCCGCTTGCCGCCCTCATCCAGCGCGTACGTCGTGACCGTGCGCTTGGGGGGCAGCGGCCAGGGATGCCTCGGATCACGCCCGTTCTCCGGGAGAGCGGCGTAGACGTCCAGCATGATCACGCTGCGGGCTCCCTCGCGGTGCGAGTTGGAGATGCAGTCCATCCCGGTGTCCCCCCCGCCGATCACGATCACCTTCTTGCCGGCGGCGATGATCTCGGTCCCGGGAGCGGGGGGCCGTGAGGGCCGCTCCTCCTGGGCGGCCACCCATCGGTTGCGCTGGTAGAGGTAGTCCATGGCGAAATGGATTCCGGTGAGCTGACGGCCCGGGACGTCGACCAGATCCCGGGAGACTCGAGAGCCGATGCTGACCACGAGCGCGTCGTGCTCCTGGGCCAGCTGGCGCGCGTCGACGTCGCGGCCCACATCCGTGTTGTAGACGAAGCGGATCCCCTCCTCCTCCAGGATCTGCACCCGCCGGTCGATGATGCGCTTCTCCAGCTTGGCGTCAGGAACCCCGAAACGCATCAGCCCGCCCGGACCCTCGTCGCGCTCGTACACCGTGACCGTGTGGCCGCCGCGATTCAGCTCCGCAGCCACAGCGAGCCCCGCCGGGCCGGACCCGATCACGCCCACGGTCTTCCCGGTCCGGCGGCTGGGAGGCTCGGCGACGACCCATCCCTCCTCGAACGCCCGCTCGGCGATGGCCATCTCGATCTGCTCGATGGTCACCGGGTCGTCGTTGATGGCCAGGACGCAGGCTGACTCGCAGGGCGCCGGGCAGATGCGGCCGGTGAACTCGGGGAAGTTGTTGGTCAGGTGGAGCTGGTCGGCCGCCTCCTTCCACTTTCCCCGGTACACGAGATCGTTCCAGTCCGGGATCAGGTTCCCCAGAGGGCAGCCCTCGTGACAGAAGGGGATGCCGCAATCCATGCAGCGCGCGCCCTGCCGACGAAGCTCGCCCTCAGGCTGAACGTCGAAGTACTGGCGGTAATCCCGCACACGCTGGCGCGGGTCACGCTTGTCAAAGCCGACCCGATGGATCTTCAGAAATGCGCCCAGCTCACCCATGATCAGGCGCGAGCGTACCAAGCGACTCGACTCCCTCCGGCAGCGCCGGTACAGTGCGCGCCGATGCTCAGCAGAGGGGCGCTAACTCTGACGGCGGCGTTCCTCCTGTGGGGGATGGGAATCACCCCACTGACCCAGGCGGACAAGCTGCCGCTCACCCCCACGGTCTCGCTCACGGCCACTCCCTCCAGCGTGAGGGCAGGACACGCCGTGGTGCTCTCAGGCAGGGTCCAGGGCGTCCTGACCTCGACCAGGGTGAAGCTCTACAGCCGGCCCTATCCCTACCGGAAGGCCACGCTGGTGGGGACGAGACGGACCGCGTCCGACGGCTCGTTCTCCTTCACCGAGCAACCCGGTCGCAATGTGCGCTACCGCGTTTACGTAAAGCACCCGGCCGTGCACGCCATGGCCAGCGTTGCCGTGCGCGGGCGCGTGAAGATCAGGGAGCAACCCATCCCGCTGGGGCGCGCCAAGGTCGTGATCGTGCTCTACCACCCCCGGGACCTGCAATGGCGAAACGGCCGAGTGCAGTGGTGGTTCGCTCCGAAGGGCCAGAGCTTCGCATCGAGCCCCACCACCGGCGTGCGCAGGTTGAGCCAGACCAAGATCGAGCTTGTGACGAAGGCGACGCTACCGGCGGGCCGCTACCGCTGGAGGGCCTGCTTTCACGCTCCTTCGGACAGGGCGCTGACCGACCGCAACCACTTCAAGGGCTGCACGGGCCAGGCCTACGGTGGGCACGCGCGCCTCCCCCAGGGCTTCCCCGGGCCCCGGGCGATCGCTCGCGCCGAGCACTATCTGGCCAGCCGGGGCGGGCATACGGCGCTGGCCGTGGTGGACAGCGAGGGCCGGATGTCCGGGGTGAACATCGATGATCAGTTCATCACCGGCAGCGTGGTCAAGGCGATGCTGCTCGTGGCCTACCTGCGCCGGCTGGACCGCATGGGGCAGCACTCCGTGGACTCCTACAGCAACTCGTTCCTGTACCCGATGATCCACGTCTCGGACAACAACGCGGCCACCCACTGCTGGAGCATCGTGGGCAACAGCGGCCTGTACGAGGTGGCGCACGCCGCGGGAATGACCCACTTCTCGGTGGACACGAACGCCTCGTGGGGAAGCGAATGGGGCGCCGCGCTGCTCACCGCCCACGACCAGGCCAGGTTCTTCTTCTACATGGACTCGCTGATCCCCGACGAATTCGTGGGCTACGCCCGCTACCTGCTCTCCCATATCGCCGACTACGAGAGCTGGGGCATCCCGCACGTCGCCCGCCCGGCGGGCTACGACGTCTTCTTCAAGGCCGGATGGAGGCCCAGTCCAGACGTCTTCCTGGTGCACCAGATCGCCCGGCTGGAGAAGGGCCACGAGCGGTTCTCGCTCGCGGTCATGACCGACGGCGACCCCGACATGGGCTACGGGATCCAGACAATTCAGTCGACCACGTACGCCCTGCTGCACCGCCGATAGGGCCCAGGGCATTCCAAGATCTGCGCGGCCCGGGGCCGCTCCGAGGCCTGCCCCCGACGCCCGCCTGCAGCGCCCCGAGCCCGCTGAGTGCGAAATAAGCCCGGTTGCGCTTGACTCCGTCCGAACCCCACGTTAAGAGTTCTTTCATGCTTCGGACAGGGGCGTTCGCCGTTTGTGCGATCGCCATAGCGATTATTGCCGTGCCCACAGTATCTGCGCTCAGCTCAGAGCCGCCGATCTCGCTTTCCAGCAGCAGCCAAGAGATCAAGAGCGGCCAGAGCATCGTGCTGCAGGGGACCGTTGCGAACCCCCCAGCCATCGGTCACGTGGTCCTCTACGGCGCAGCTCCGCGGGGTGCTGAGCGGAAGATCGCGACCACCGTCGCCTCCACCAGTGGGTACTTCTCGTTCACCCAATTCCCGGATCGCGACACGACGTACCTCGTCCGGCTCGTAGGACGCCCGGCCACGGCACGGGCTGCGGTGGACGTCGATGGCCGCGCCACGATTAACACAACCCGGACCACCTGGGGTGAGGCGCGGGTGCGGATCGTCGTCTTCCATCCTCGAGATCTCGACTGGGACGGCCGACGGGTGTACTGGACCTTCGCCTCAGGGAGCCGGAACCGGTACACGCAGGGGCTTGAGACGCGCACGGTCGAGGTGGCTCCGGGCGTGGACGTGCTATCCACCACGGCCCCGGTCCCGGGCGGACCGTTCCGCTGGCGGGCCTGCTTCT
Organism: Solirubrobacteraceae bacterium; assembly: GCA_045805485.1. GTDB lineage: Bacteria > Actinomycetota > Thermoleophilia > Solirubrobacterales > Solirubrobacteraceae > Palsa-465. The sequence goes on from JBJMLC010000060.1 coordinate 22,438, forward strand.
ACGGACCTGACGCCGACGCGCTTGAGGAGTCCAGACGCCCGCCCGATTGCCATGGCCAGGGGTTCTCAGGGCGAGGCTGGGCGCCGGCGGGTGGCATACCGAACCACGCGGCCATCGCGCGGGCCGAGGGGTACCTGGCCACTCGGGAGGGCCGGACTGCGATCGCCGTGGTCGATAGCCACGGCCGCCTTTCCGGGGTGCATCTGGACGAACAGTTCATCACCGGCAGCGTCGTCAAGGCCATGCTGCTGGTGGCCTACCTGCGTCATCTGGACGCCGAGGGGCAGCACTCCATCGACTCCTCCAGCAACGCGCTCCTGTACCCGATGATCAACGTCTCAGACAACAAGGCAGCCACCGCCGTGTGGTCGATCGTCGGCAACAGTGGCCTCTACGAGGTCGCGAAGGCCGCGGGGATGACTCACTTCTCAGTGCCCACGTCCGCCTCCTGGGGCAGCGAATGGGGCACGGCTCTGCTCACGGCGGGCGACCAGGCCAAGTTCTTCTACGAGATGGACTCGCTGATCCCCGCTGCGTTCCGGAGCTACGCGCGGACCCTGCTCTCGACGATCGCCGGCTCTGAGAGCTGGGGCATCCCGCACGTCGCGCGCCCGGCGGGGTTCAAGGTCTTCTTCAAGGCCGGCTGGCGGCCCAGCCCTGACACGTTCCTGGTCCACCAGATCGCCCGGCTGGAGCGCGGGCACCAGCGATTCAGCCTGGCCATCATGACCGACGGCGACCCGGACATGACCTACGGGATAGACACGATCCAGGGCGCGACCGAGGCGCTGCTGGGAGAGAGGTAGGGCGCTAGCTGGGGGCGGGCGCGGCCTCTTCGCCTGCGGCGGCGAGCTCGGCCTCGCGGGCCTTCTCCTCCAGCACGCGGCGGTAGTCCCGGGGCATCACCTTGACGAACCGCTCCCGGGCCCGCTCCCAGGAGGCCAGCAGGTTGCGCCCCACCATCGATCCGGTGCGGGCCACGTGCTCGGAGATCAGGCTCCGGACCTGCTCCTCGTCCTCCTCCCCAAGCGCCTCCAGATCCACGAGCTCCAGGTTGCAGCGGTCGTGGAACCCGCGCTGCTTGTCGTAGACGTAGGCGATCCCCCCGCTCATCCCAGCGGCGAAGTTCCGGCCCGTCGGCCCCAGCACGATCACGGTCCCGCCGGTCATGTACTCACAGCCATGGTCGCCCACGCCCTCCACAACCGCCAGGGCCCCCGAGTTGCGCACGGCGAAGCGCTCGCCGGCCAGGCCCCGGAAGAACGCGCGCCCGGCGGTGGCGCCGTAGAGCACGGTGTTGCCCACGATGGAGTTCTCCTCGGCCAGGAACCGCGCCTTCTCCGGCGGCCGGACGGACACGATCCCGCCGGACAGCCCCTTGCCGGCGTAATCGTTGGTCTCGCCACGGAGCGAGAACGTCACCCCGGGGGCCAGCCAGGCGGCAAAGCTCTGCCCGGCCGATCCCGAGAAGGAGATCTCGATCGTTCCCTCAGGCAGGCCCTTGGCCCCCCGGGTCCGGGCGATCTCTCCGGACAGGATGCCGCCCACGGTCCGGTTCACGTTGCGCACCGGGATCGGGCCGATGCGCGTGGCCTCGCCGCTCTCGATGGCGGGCTGGCACCGCCGCAGCAGCTCCCAGTCAAGCGCGTCGTCCAGCACGGGCACCTGCGGGCGGGTGCGTGACAGCGGGGTGTCAGGGGGAAGCTCCACCGAATCAAGGACCATCGACAGGTCGACGTGGCTGGCCTTCCAGTGGTCGATGGCCTCCTCAGAATTCAGCATGTCGATGCGCCCGATCATGTCTCCGAAGCGGCGGAAGCCCAGCGAGGCCATCAGCTCTCGCGCCTCCTCAGCCACGAGCATCATGTAGCCGGTCACGTGCTCAGGCAGCCCCCGGAAACGCCGGCGCAGCTCCGGATCCTGGGTGGCGATCCCCACCGGACAGGTGTTCAGGTGGCAGACCCGCATCATGATGCAGCCCATCGCGATCAGCGGGGCGGTGGAGAACCCGAACGCGTCCGCGCCCAGCAGGGCGGCCACGACCACGTCACGGCCCGTGCGCATGCCGCCGTCCACCTCGACCGTGATGCGCGAGCGCAGGTCGTTGAGGAGCAGCGTCTGCTGGGTCTCGGCCAGCCCGATCTCCCAGGGGATGCCGGCGGACTGGACCGAGGATTGCGGCGAGGCGCCCGTGCCGCCGTCGTGGCCGGCGATCGTCACGTAGTCGGCGTTGGCCTTGGCCACGCCCGCGGCCACCGTCCCCACGCCCACCTCGGAGACCAGCTTGACCGACACCGAGGCCTGCGGATTGGCGCAGCGCAGGTCGTAGATGAGCTGCTTGAGGTCCTCGATCGAGTAGATATCGTGGTGCGGCGGGGGCGAGATCAGGCCGACCCCGGGAGTGGAGTTCCTGATCTTGGCGATGTAGGCATCGACCTTGTGGCCCGGGAGCTGCCCGCCCTCCCCTGGCTTGGCCCCCTGAGCCATCTTGATCTGGAGCTGGTCTGTGTTGACCAGGTAATGGACCGTGACCCCGAAGCGTCCCGAGGCCACCTGCTTGATGGCCGAGCGGCGCAGGTCGCCGTTCTCGTCCGGCAGGTAGCGCGAGGAATCCTCCCCACCCTCGCCGGTATTCGACCGGCCCCCCAGCCGGTTCATTCCGATGGCCAGCGTCTCGTGGGCCTCGCGGGACAGCGAGCCCAGGCTCATGGCGCCCGTCGTGAACCGCTTGACGATCTCGGTGGCCGGCTCCACCTCCTCCAGCGGCACGGGCTCCGCCGCCGGCCGGAACCTCATCAAGCCGCGCAGCAGCCCCTTGCGGACCGCGTCGTCGTTGACCATCCCGGCGTACTCGCCGTACGTGGCCCGCGGATCGCCTCCGTTGTTGTTCTGCACGGCGTGCTGCAGCTTGGCCACCGTGTCCGGGTTCCAGACGTGCAATTCCCCGTCCCGGCGCCACTGCAGGACGCCTCCCACGGGGAGCAGCTCGCGGTGGGTGCGGGGATAGGCGCGGAAGTGGCGCTCCATCGCCTCCGTGGAGAGCTGCTCCAGACCCACGCCGCCGATGCGCGACGCCGTTCCTGAGAAGAATGCGTCGATGACATCGGCGTCCAGCCCCACCGCCTCGAAGATCTGGGCGCCGCAGTAGGACTGAATGGTGGAAATCCCCATCTTGGAGATCGTCTTCAGCAACCCCTTGCCGATGGCCTTGACGATGTTGGCCTCAGCCTCCTCGATTGTCAGCTCCACCGGGAGCAGCGAGCGGTCGGCCAGCTCGTCCAGGGACTCGAACATCAGATACGGGTTGATGGCGGCCGCGCCAAAGCCGATCAGCGTGGCCATGTGGTGGATGTCCCGGGGCTCGCCGGACTCGATCACCAGCCCGGTCCGCGTGCGAGTTCCCCGGCGAACGAGATGCTGGTGCACCGCGGCCACGGCCAGCAGCGAGGGGATGGCCACCCGCTCCGGCCCCAGGTTGCGGTCGGACAGGATCAGGATGTTGGCGCCGTGCTCCACGTAGTTGGCCGCCTCCGAGCACAGGTCATACAGCCGGATCTCCATGCCATCCGGGCCCTGCTCGATCGGCCAGGTGATGTCCAGCGTGGCCGCGTCGAACACGTCGTGGGAGACCTGCCTGAGCTTCTCCAGCTCGTGGTTGCGCAGGATCGGCTGGCTCAACACCAGCTGATGGGCCTGCTCAGGCAACTCGGCCAGCAGGTTCAGCTCGGCCCCGATTCCCACCTGCAGGCTCATGACCACCGACTCCCGCAGGGGGTCGATGGGCGGATTGGTCACCTGGGCGAAGAGCTGCTTGAAATAAGAGAACAGCGGCGGCTGGCGGTCTGACATCACGGCCAGCGCCGCGTCGTTGCCCATGCTGGCCACGGGCTCCTCCCCCCGCGCGGCCATCGGGGCGATGATCAGCTTCAGGTCCTCCTGGGAGTAGCCGAAGGCCAGCTGCTTGGAGCGCAGCGGCTCGATGCGGGGCGCCCGCGGCTCCCTCGCGGGCAGGTCGGCGATGTGAACGACCGAGTTCTCGTACCACTCGGCGTAGGGCTTGTGCCTGGCCGCGGCCCGCTTGATCTCGTCGTCACCGACGATCCGCCCCTCCTCCAGGTCGACCAGGAAGACCCGGCCCGGGGCGAGCCGTCCCTTGCGCTGGATGTGCTCCGGGGCGACCGTCATCACGCCCGCCTCGGAGGCCAGCACCACGTACCCGTCGGTGTCCTGGACCCAGCGCCCGGGGCGCAGGCCGTTCCGGTCCAGCACGGCGCCGGCCACCTGGCCGTCGGTGAACACGATCGCCGCCGGGCCGTCCCAGGGCTCCATCAGGCAGGAGTGGAAGTCATAGAAGCCCTTGACGTCCGGATCCAGATCCGTGCGGGTCCGGTAGGCCTCGGGCACCATCATCATCACCGCCTGGGGGATCGACCGCCCGCCCAGGACGAGCATCTCCAGCACGTTGTCGAAGATGGCCGAGTCCGAACCGCCCTCCCGGACGACGGGCACGACCTTCTCCAGGTCAGCGCCGAACAGCTCGGAG
>JBJMLC010000061.1:0-14885 GCA_045805485.1 Solirubrobacteraceae bacterium
CCGGGGAGTCAACCCGGATGAGGTCGTGGCGGTCGGCGCCGCCATCCAGGCCGGCGTGCTGGCCGGGGACGTCAAGGACGTCCTCCTGCTCGACGTCACTCCGCTCACCCTGGGCATCGAGACCAAGGGCGGCGTGATGACGAAGCTGATCGAGCGCAACACCACGATTCCGACCCGCAAGTCGGAGGTCTTCTCCACGGCCGAGGACAACCAGCCCTCGGTGGAGATCCATGTGCTCCAGGGCGAGCGGGAGATGGCCACCTACAACAAGTCGCTGGGCAAGTTCCAGCTCACGGGCATCCCGCCGGCACCTCGGGGAATCCCGCAGATCGAGGTCACGTTCGACATCGACGCCAACGGCATCCTGAACGTGTCGGCCAAGGATCTCGGCACGGGCAAGGAACAGAAGATCGAGATCAAGGCGGGATCCGGACTCTCCGAGGACGAGATCAAGCGCATGGTCACCGACGCCGAGTCCCATGCCGAGGAGGACCGCCGGCAGCGTGAGCTGGCCGAGGCCCGGAACAACGCTGAGAACGCTGCCTATCAGGCCGAGCGCCAGCTCGGCGAGCTCGGCGACTCCGTCGACGCGTCCTCGAAGGAGGAGATCGAGGCAGCGATCAAGGAGGTCCGGGAGGTGCTGACCTCGGAGGACACTCAGGAGATCAACGCCAAGACCGAGGCCCTCCAGTCAGCGTTCCACAAGGTCTCCGAGGCCATGTACCAGCGGGCCCAGGAGCAGGCGGCCTCCGAACCGTCCGCCTCCACCGACGGGGCCGGGGCCTCCGGCAACGGTGCCGGTGCCGAGGAGGAAGTCGTCGACGCTGAAGTGGTGGACGAGGGCAAGTAAATGGCCGACTCCACTCGCAATCCGACGGCGGGGGGTGCCCCGGCACCCCCATCCCGTCCCTCGCCGGTCGTCGAAGCGGAGGATCAGGAGCCCAACCACTCCGTCCCCGCCGGCGAGCCTGAGGCGCCGGTCGGTCCGGCGCCACCCGAGTCGGAGGTCTCCCCTCCTGAGTCGGAGGTGCCCTCTCCCGAGCAGGACGAGCACGCGGCCGAGCACCATGCGGCCAAGCTCGAGCACGATCTCGATGAGCTGACCGCCAGGGCCGAGAAGGCCGACGAGTACCTGGGGCTCGCCCAGCGGACGAAGGCCGACTTCGAGAACTACCGCAAGCGGGCCGCCCGCGAGGCCGGAGCCGCGCAGGAGCGCGGGGTGATCAAGCTCACCAAGGAGCTTCTGCCGGCGGTGGACAACCTGGATCGAGCCCTGGACGCCGCCGATGGTTCGAACAGCGCAGACGATCTGCTGGCCGGAATCAAGCTCGTGCACGCTGACGTCCTGGCCGCTCTGGCCCGGGTGGGCGTGGAGCGGTTCGACCCGGCCGGCGAGCCCTTCGACCCAACCTGCCACGAGGCGATGGCCCAGCAGCCGGTGGAGGGGGCCGAGACCGGCACGGTCGTGGAGGTCTACCAGCGGGGGTACCGCCTGGGCGACACCGTGATCAGGCCCGCCCGGGTGGTCGTGGCCGGATAGGGGCAGGGAGCGCTATGGCTGGCCGCCCTGACTACTACAAGATCCTCGGGGTGGGCAAGAACGCCTCCGACGAGGAGATCAAGAAGGCCTACCGCAAGCTGGCCCGCAAGTATCACCCGGACCGCAATCCGGGCGACAAGCAGGCCGAGGAGCGCTTCAAGGAGATCTCCCAGGCGCATGATGTGCTCTCCGATGCGGAGAAGCGCAAGGCGTATGACCGGGGGACCGGGCCCTTCGGAGGCTTTGCCGGCGGTGCGGGCGGCTTTGACCCAGGCGCTTTCGCCGGGAGCTTTGGCGACATCTTCTCGAACATCTTTGGCGGCGGCGGTGGTGCCGGCGGTGATGCCGGCGGAGCCCGGCAGCGCGCCGGAGGCCAGCGCACCCGGCCGCCGCAGCGTGGCCGCGACGTGGAGACCGAAATATCGCTCTCCTTCGATCAGGCGGTCAACGGAGCCCAGATCTCGCTGGCCGTTCCCACATCACAGGCCTGCCCGACCTGCCACGGGACCGGCGCCAAGCCGGGCACCTCGGCCAAGGTCTGCCCGGTGTGCGAGGGCCGCGGCGTGGAGTCACAGAGCCAGGGCATCTTCTCGATCTCCCAGCCGTGCTCGAACTGCCACGGAACCGGGACGGTGATCGAGGATCCCTGTCCCACCTGTGGCGGCGCCGGAGCCCAGCGCAGCGTGCGGCGGATGCGGGTCAACATCCCGGCCGGCGTCCGTGAGGGCAGCCGGATCCGACTGGCCGGCAAGGGCGAGCCGGCGACTCGCGGCGGCGAGCCGGGCGACCTCTTCGTCATCACGCGCGTCCAGGAGTCCCCCGTGTTCAAGCGCAGCGGCGAGAACCTGGAGGTCGAGGTCCCGCTCACGGTTCCCGAGGCGCTCGGCGGCGCCGTGGTGGAGGTGCCCACGTTGAACGGCTCCAAGCGCCTGCGCGTTCCCGCCGGCACCAAGCACGGGACCGTGCAGCGGATCCGGGGCGAGGGCCCGCCCCGCCTGGGCGGCAAGGGTCGGGGCGACATTCACTATCGATTCGTGATCGACGTGCCGTCCACACTCTCGCCCGAGCAGAAGGAGGCCGTGGACCAGCTCTCGAAGGTGATGAACGGAGATCCTCGTGCCAGCCTGTTCGCGCAGGCCGGCGGGGCGCCCCGGGATGGAGGTGAGGCGCGATGAGCATGCGACGCGACGGGGAGCCCGACCGAACTCGCCCCGTCCGGACCACGCGGTCCTCGACCAGGGTGCGCGTGTCCGCCGAACGCGGCGTGTTCATGATCTCGGTTGCGGCCGAGCTGGCCGAGATGCACCCTCAGACTCTGCGCATGTACGAGGCGCGGGGTCTGATCGAGCCCAAGCGCTCGCCCAAGGGCACCAGGCTCTACTCCCACAAGGACGTGGATCGGCTGCGCCGTATCCAGGAGATGACCGCCGAGCTGGGCATGAACCTGGCCGGGGTCGAGCGGGTATTCGAGCTGGAGGAGCAGCTCGACGCCATGGCCCGCAAGGTTCAGGCGCTGGAGCGCCGGGCCGCCCAGCTCACGGACGAGGTCGAGCGCCTGGAGGCGCTGCGTCGGGAGCTGCGAGCTGAGCTCGTGCCGTACGTGAAGGGCGGCCAGCTCGTCCGCGTGGCCGACCTTCAGCACTTCCCGCCGCGCCGGGCGTAGCACGACGCGCCTCGTGCTTCCCGCCGCGCTGGCAATAGCGCGAGCATCAGCGTGCTAAGATCTAAGTCACCTAGACTTAGATTTATCTGGATCCGATTTCAATAGATAGCAGGAAGAACGAACATGCAACCCGACCGCTTCACGATCAAATCACAGGAGGCGCTCCAAGCCGCCCAGCGGCTGGCCGACGAGCGCCACAATCCTCAGACCACTCCTGAGCACCTGCTGGCTGTCCTGCTGGAGCAGGGCGGACAGGCGGATGGCGCCGCTCCGGGAATCGTGCCCTCGGTGCTTCGCAAGCTCGGAGCCGACCCCGCCGCTGTGCGTCAGGCGCTGGCCCCGGCCCTTGAGGCCCTGCCGACGCTGAGCGGGACGGCCAGTCAGGAGCCTGCTGGCGGGTCAGGTGAGCTGGCCCAGATCCTGCGCACGGCCGAGAACGAGATGCGTGACCTCGGCGACGAGTTCGTATCCACCGAGCACCTGATGCTGGCCATCGCGGGGCATCCGGGAAAGGCCGGCGATGCACTGCGCTCGGTGGGGGCCACGCGTGAGGAGCTGCTCAAGGCGCTGAATGAGGTGCGCGGCTCTCATCGCGTGACCGACCAGAACCCTGAGGACAAGCTTCAGGCGCTAAAGCGCTTCGGCCGCGACCTGACCGAGGCGGCCGCCCAGGGCAAGCTCGACCCGGTGATCGGGCGTGACGACGAGATACGCCGCGTCATCCAGGTCCTGTCCCGGCGAACCAAGAACAACCCGGTGCTGATCGGCGAGCCCGGCGTAGGCAAGACGGCCATCGTCGAGGGCCTGGCCCAGCGGATCGTGGATGGAGACGTGCCTGAGGGTCTCCGCGAGCGCAAGCTCGTGGCCCTTGACCTGGGCGCGATGGTGGCCGGGTCCAAGTACCGAGGCGAATTTGAGGACCGCCTCAAGGCCGTGCTCAAGGAGATCGCCGACGCCCAGGGCCAGATCGTCGTGTTCATCGACGAACTGCACACGATCGTCGGCGCGGGGGCCGCTGAGGGCGCCATGGACGCGGGCAACATGCTCAAGCCGATGCTGGCCCGCGGAGAGCTGCGGGCCGTCGGCGCCACCACGCTGGACGAATACCGCAAGCACATCGAGAAGGATCCGGCGCTGGAGCGGCGCTTCCAGCCTGTGTACGTCGGTGAGCCCACCGTGGAGGACACGATCGCGATCCTGCGGGGGCTCAAGGAGCGCTACCAGCTTCACCACAACGTCCGCATCCAGGACTCGGCGCTGGTGGCGGCGGCGACTCTCAGCCACCGATACATCGCCGACCGTTTCCTGCCCGATAAGGCCATCGACCTGGTCGACGAGGCGGCCTCGCGGATCCGGATGGAAATCGACTCCAAGCCGACCGAGATCGACGAGGTCGACCGCCACATCATGCAGCTGGAGATCGAGCTCGAATCCCTGAAGGAGGACGAGGATCCCGGCACGGTCGCCCGGCGCGAGCAGCTCGAGCGCGCCCTGGCCGAGGAGAAGGAGCGCTCGGACGCCATGCACGCCGAGTGGCAGCGTGAGAAGGAGACTTTGGGCGCGGCGAGCGAGCTTCGGGAGAAGCTTGACCAGGCCCGCATCGAGCTCGAGCGGGCCCAGCGTGAGGCGGACTTGGGGCGAGCGGCTGAGCTCCAGTACGGGACGATTCCGGAGCTCGAAAAGCAGCTTGAGGCCGCCGAGAGCGCAGAGGCCGCGGCCGAGGCCGGCGCCGGGCCCAGGTTCCTGAAGACCGATGTCGACGCCGAGGACGTCGCCGAGGTGGTGTCCAAGTGGACTGGCATCCCGCTCAGCCGGCTCATGGAGGGCGAGATCGAGAAGCTCGTTCACATGGAGGAGCGCCTGCACGAGCGCGTCATTGGACAGGACGAGGCCGTGAGCGCGGTGGCCAGCGCGCTGCGCCGCTCACGGGCGGGCCTGAGCGATCCGGACCGGCCCATCGGGACCTTCCTGTTCCTGGGACCGACGGGAGTCGGCAAGACCGAACTCGCCCGGGCGCTGGCGGAGTTCATGTTCGACAGCTCGGAGGCGATGGTCCGCATCGACATGTCGGAGTACATGGAGAAACATTCGGTCTCCCGGCTGGTGGGTGCGCCCCCGGGCTACATCGGCTACGAGGAGGGCGGTCAGCTGACTGAGGCTGTCCGGCGCCGCCCCTACTCCGTCGTCCTGCTGGACGAGATCGAGAAAGCTCATCCGGATGTGTTCAACACCCTGCTCCAGGTCATGGACGACGGCCGCCTGACCGACGGTCAGGGGCGCACGGTGTCCTTCAAGAACGCCGTGCTGATCATGACCTCGAACATCCCGGGCGGTCGCGCGGGCGTGGAGGCCCAGTTCAAGCCGGAATTCATCAACCGCCTGGACGACATCGTCGAGTTCCAGTCGCTTACCCGCGAGCAGCTGACCGAGATCGTGGATCTTCAGGTGGCTCGGCTGATCGAGCGGGTGCGGGAGCGCGACATCGAGGTGGAGCTCACCGACGCCGCCAAGACCCTCCTGGGCAACCTGGGCTACGACCCCACCTACGGAGCTCGCCCGCTCAAGCGAATCATCCAGAAGCGCCTGGTGGATCCTCTGGCTCTGGCCATCCTGGAGGGGCGGTTCGTCGCGGGGGACACGGTGCGGGTCGACGCGGCCGACGGGGAGCTGGCCCTGGAGCGAGCTCGGACCGCCGCCGCCACGGCCTAGCTCGGGCACCTGGGCACGGCCGCCCCAGATGAGGTAGAAGTGGCACAGCGCCACACAACCTCGAAAGGAGCGGCTAATGCCGACCTACGTCCTGCTCTCCACCCTGACGCCTGAGGGCGTGCAGACGATCAAGAACAATCCCGGTCGCATCCGGGAGGTCAATCGCGAGGTCGAGCAGCTCGGCGCCACCGTCAAGGCGCAGTGGGCAACGCTCGGCCAGTTCGACTTCATCAACGTCGTGGAGGCTCCTGACGAGGTGACGATCGCCCGCGTCTCGCTGGAGCTCGGGTCGCGCGGGACGGCCAGATACGAGACCCTGACGGCGATCCCGGTGGACGACTTCATTGGCTCCATCTAGGGACAGCCGTAAGCGCGTCCTGGTTCTGGGCTCCGGCGCGCGTGAACACGCGATCATCCAGGCATTGGCGCGCTCGTCTCAGAAGCCGGAGCTGCTGTGTGCGCCGGGTAACCCGGGGATAGGCCGGCAGGCCGAGCTGCTGGACATCTCGGTTGATGACGTCGACGGCGTGGTCACGGCGGCCGCGGAGGCCGCCGTCGATCTCGTCGTGGTGGGACCCGAGGCGCCGCTCGTGGCCGGGGTCAGCGATGCCCTCCAGGCCGAGGGCATCGCCTGCTTCGGTCCCAGTCAGGCCGCCGCGGCCCTGGAGGGCTCCAAGGCGTTCTGCAAGGAGGTGATGGCTGCCGCCGGGGTGGCCACCGCCGGCTACCAGGTGGTCAGCGACCCCCAATCCGGTCTGGCGGCCATCGATCGCTACCCGACGGTCATCAAGGCCGACGGGCTGGCCGCCGGCAAGGGCGTGGTGGTGGCTTCGGAGGAGGCCCAGGCCCGCGAGGCGTTCCACAACCTGCTCGTGGAACATCGCTTCGGGACCCAGCGGGTGGTGGTGGAGGAGCACCTGGAGGGCGAGGAGCTCTCCCTGTTGGCTCTATGCGACGGTGAGCGCGCCCTCCCCCTGGCCTCGGCCCAGGACTACAAGCGGATCTTCGAAGACGACCAGGGGCCGAACACGGGCGGGATGGGGTCCTACTCCCCGGTGCCGGTCATCGACGCGGCCCGAGCCGAGCAGATCTGCCGCCAGGTACATCAGCCCGTGCTTGATGAGCTGGCCCGTCGCGGCATGCCCTTCCGCGGGGTCCTGTACGCGGGTCTGATGATGACTGCCGACGGGCCGCGGGTCCTGGAGTTCAACGTTCGCTTCGGCGATCCCGAGACGCAGGCCATCCTGCCCAGGCTGCGCTCAGACCTCCTGGACCTGGTGCAGGCGGCATCGGAGCCCGGCGGACTGGATGGCCGAGAGCTCGAGTGGGCTCCGGAGACGGCGGTCACGGTCGTCCTGGCCAGCCGGGGCTATCCGGAAAGCTCATCCTCCGGGGACGTCATCAGCGGACTGGAGGCACTGCCTGATGAGGTGTATGTGACCCACGCCGGCACCGCGCTCACGCCTGACGGAGCCCTCGTCACCGCGGGCGGACGGGTCCTCAGCGTCACCGCCCTGGGGCGTGACGCCGCGGTCGCCCGGTCGGCGTCATATGCTGCCGCCGACGTGATCCAGTTCGACGGCAAGCAGCTGCGGCGGGATATCGCCCTCTCGGTGGGTGCGGGATGAGCGAGCCCGCGCCGCAGACCCTGGCTGAGGCCGAGGCTCAGTTCGAGGAGATGGAGGTCGACGCGCCCCTGGTGGGCATCGTCATGGGCTCCAAGAGCGACCTCCCGGCCATGGAGGTCGCCGAGAAGGAGCTCACCGAGCGGGGGGTCCGATGTGAGGTCAGGGTCATGTCGGCTCATCGCGAGCCCGACAAGGTGGCCGACTACGCCCGCAACGCCAGGATGCGGGGTCTGCGGGTGATTATCGCCGGAGCCGGGCTCTCCGCCGCCCTGCCGGGGGTCGTGGCTGCCCACTCAGATCTGCCCGTGATCGGAGTCCCGCTGACCAGCAGGACGTCGGTAGCCGGCGGTTTGGACGCGCTCCTGTCGATCGCTCAGATGCCCCCGGGCGTTCCGGTGGCCTGCGTGGGAGTGGATAACGCGCGTAACGCCGCCGTGTTGGCGGCTCGCATTCTGGGCTGCTGAGCGGCGCGACCGCGCTAGCGGACTACCGACCTCGGTGCTAGACCACCTCGCGAGGTGGGCGCTCCACCACCTCGATGACATGGATCACGCGCTCGGTGCAGATCTCATGGGCCACCAGCCCGGCGCAGGAAAGCATCGCGATCACCAGGCCGTTGGCCAGCGTGAGCCAGCGGCTCACGTCAGGCACGAACACTGCGGCCTGTACGAGCTCCCACGTGGCCACGCTGGCCATCACTCCAGCCAGGGTGGACCACAGGCCGAGGCTGCGGCCGAACAGCCACAGCTCGGGATGCCCGGCCAGGCGCCGGCTGTGAACCAGCAGGCCGACGAACAGGAATGACAGGGCGCACCCGGCCGCGCCGATCCCCAGTCCGATCCCCTTGATCGCGCCGGGGCCGAAGGCGACGGAGCCCACGATCAGCAGGACGGCCGCCGCAAGGGCGCCGAGATTGAAGAAGAACCGTTGGCGTGACATGGCAGACGTTTTCCTGCCGGCTACTCCTCCTCAGACCGTTTGAGAGTAGCTGTCTCGCCCCGGCTGCGCAAGAAGCTCTCGCAGACCGCAATCGCCTGCTCGATGATCTCCCAATGCAGCGCCTCCGGGCGGTCCGAGGGCCAGTGGTAGTTCAGGGGCAATTTCGTCTCCGCCACCGAGGCCAGGGTGGCCGTGGGATAGCCCGCCCGGAGGGCGATGATCGCGTCGGTGGCGGCCACCGTGCGGATACCCCTGGTGATCGGGACGCCCGCCCGGGCGGCCGCGTCAGCCAGCGCCTCCCGCATGGCGGATGGGTAGTGGCGCATCTTCAGCATCCCCTCGGCCTCGAGCACGATCAGATTCGGCCCGCCGAGGCACTCCAGGCAGAGGAATTCCGTCTGCCCCGGGTCGAGCTCGCCGAAGTGCCGCTCGCCGAACGCCTGCATGCCCTCGCTGAAGGACTCCTCCGAGCCGGTGGAGATGAGCAGGACGCGAACGCCCTTGAGGGGGTTGCGCCGCAGCGCCTCGGCCACTGCCAGCACGACGCCCACTGCGGACAGGTTGTCGTTGGCGCCGGGAACGACCGCCGAGCGGCCGATGTCCATCAGCACGGCGGTCGCGCCAAGCGACACCGCCACGCCTGCGGCGAGCAGGCGGCGTAGCCCCAGCGCGGCGCCCACGGTGGCCAGCACCGGTCCGAGCCACACGCCGTAGAGGATCGGCAGGGTCTGGTTTGATCGGTTGTGCAGCCGGGGGAAGAACCTCGGTCCGATCTGGCCCAGGCTTGGATGAAATACCAGGCCGGAGTTGGCCGCGTCGTGATGGGCCACCAGCGCCACCGTCCGTTGCGCCCCCGGATCACCCATCTCGGCCACCACATTCCAGGTTGACCGATGACGCATCAGCCCCCGGCGAAACCACCTGCGGCCGTGGCCCATGTCGTCCCAGAGCACCGCCGCGGCCAGGGCCGAGACACCTCCGGCCAGGATCCGCGACGCTTTTCCTCGCCGTCGCAGCGCCAGGACCCCGGCGCCAGCAGCCGCCAAGTTGGGCAGGCTGAGCGGCCACCAGTATCCGCCGTGAGCCCTCTCCTCCTCAACCCGGGCCTGGGCGCCCAGCGCTCGGAGCCGAGCGGCGATCGACTCCGCCGCTCGCCGCTCGCCCTCGGAGGCCGAGGGACGCTCGAATGCGGCGAGCTCATGGATGGCCTCCCGCCAGTGGTCCATATCGGTCCGCTCCGGGATTTCCTCCTCCAGTACCACTCGGGTAGTTTTAGCGACATTCCGGTCTTCGACCCTGGAGAGTGAGCGTGGAACAGCGCGGCGTAGGTGCCGACGGGCGCGATCAGATGACGGAGCTGCGGCCGGCTACCGTCCCCGGCGACGCGATCGCCCCGGGACGGAGGGGCGCCGCGGTCGAGGTGAGGCCGGTGCGCACCCGGGCGGAGCTACGGACGTTCATAAGACTCCCGTGGCGCCTGTACAAGGGCATCGACAACTGGGTTCCGCCGCTGATCTCCGAGCGCAAGCGGCACCTGGACAGGCGACGCAACCCGTTCTTCGAGCACGCCGAGGCCGAGTACTTCATTGCCTGGCGGGGCCACGAGCCCGTGGGCCGGATCACGGCCCACGTCGACCATCTCCTCAACGAGTTCCAGGACAACCGCTGGGGCCTATTCGGTTTCTTCGAGTCCACGCGCGATCCTGAGGTGGCCGCGGCCCTCCTGGACGCCGCCGAGGCTTGGCTGCGCCCGCGTGGCCGGGACCGCATGCTCGGCCCGCTGGACTTCTCCACCAACCACGAGTCCGGTCTGCTCATCGAGGGCCACGAGTTCAAGCCCCAGATCCTGGAGAACTGGCATCACCCGTACTACCGACAGCTCATGGAGGGCCAGGAGATGAGCAAGGCCATGGACCTCTACAAGTGGGAGATCGACTACGCCAACCGGGATCAGCAGGTGCCCATGATCGTCGAGTTGGCCAACCGGCTGGAGCCCGAGCACGGCATCCGCCTCCGTCGCATGCGCAAGCGCAACCTCGAGCAGGAGGTGCGGTCGTTCGTCGAGGTCTACGTCAGCGCATGGTCGAAGAACTGGGGGTTCGTACCGCCGACCGATCCCGAGATCGCCCATATGGCGAGAGAACTCAAGCCGGTGCTGGACGAGGACTTCGCCTGCGTGGCCGAGTTCCCGGATGGCGAGGTGGCCGGCGTCTCCCTGTCGCTGCCTGACTTCAACCAGGTGCTCATCCGCTTGAACGGACGCTTGTTGCCCTTCGGCTGGATCAAGGCGCTGCGGGCGCAGCGCCGCATAGGGGGAATGGTCCGGGTCTTCGCCTTGGGGGTGAAGCCTCAGTTCCAGCACACCGGCGTCGCCGCGGCCCTCTACAAGGACGTCTGGGATGCCGTCGGCCGCCGCGGCTTCCAGGGTGCCGAGACGGGCTGGATCCTGGAGGTCAACGACCCGATGAATCGGGCCATGGAGGCCCTCACCGGCCGGATCATCAAGCGTTACCGCCTGTACGAGCGGCTGCTTGAGCCTGACGCCGCGCCCTCTTATCCCGGCGCGTCCTAGCCTCTCAGCGGTGATCCCTCGCTACACCCGCGCGGAGCTGGCCGAGCTGTGGTCTGACCACGCCCATTTCGAGGCCATGCGCCAGGTCGAGGTGGCGGCCTGCGAGGAGCTCCAGGGTCCCACCGAGGAGGAGCTCGAGGCCATCAGAGCTGCCACGTTCACCGTGGAGGAGATCACCGAGCGGGAGAAGGTCACCGACCATGACACGGCCGCGTTCGTGGACGTGCTGGCCGCGTCCGCCGGGACCGCCGGGCGGTGGATCCACCACGGCCTGACCTCCAGCGACGTGCTGGATACGGGCCTCGCCATTCAGCTGCGCCGAGTCGGCGAGATCGTTCTGCCTGACTCGCGCCACCTGGTCCAGGCGCTGGCTGAGCAGGCCCGTCAACACGTGGACACCCTGTGCGTGGGTCGCACCCACGGGGTCCACGCCGAGCCGACCACGTTCGGGATCAAGCTGGCCGGCTTCGCCTTCGAGGCCCACCGCAACGCCGAGCGGCTGGAACGTGCCTTCGCTCAGGCGACGGTCGGTGCGCTGTCTGGCGCCGTTGGCACGTACTCAGCCACCAGCCCGGAGTTCGAGGAGCGGGTGCTCGGGCGCCTGGGCCTGGAGCGCGAACCGGTGTCGACTCAGGTCGTGGCGCGTGATCGCCACGCCGAGTTGTTGGACGCCATCGCCCTGGCCGGCGCCGGGTTGGAGCGGCTGGCCACGGAGATCCGCCACCTGGCCCGCACCGAGGTGAGCGAGGTCTCAGAGCCCTTTGGCGCCGGGCAGAAGGGGTCGAGCGCCATGCCCCATAAGCGCAACCCGATCAAGTCCGAGCAGGTGGTCGGCCTGTCCCGTGTGCTGCGGGGCAACGCGATGGCCGCACTGGAGGATGTCGCGCTGTGGCACGAGCGGGACATCTCCCACTCCTCGGTGGAGCGGATCATCCTGCCTGACTCCACGATCCTCCTGGATCATCTCCAGCGGCGAGCGCTGGCCCTGGTCAAGGGGATGGTCGTCAACCAGGATCGGATGCGGGCCAACCTGGAGCTGACCTGCGGAGCGCTCTTCTCCCAGCGCGTGCTGCTGGCCCTGGTGGAGGGCGGGCTGGGGCGTGACGACGCGTATCGGGTGGTCCAGGGGTTGGCCCAACGGGCCGTCGACGACCGGATCCATCTGCGGGAGCTTCTGGCCGCGGACCCGGCCGGCCAGGGCCTGGACCTGGACCAGATCTTCGACTACGCGCCGTTCGTCCGCTATGCGCGAGAAATCGTTGGGCGGCTGGACCAGATCGCTTAGCGGGAGGCGACTTGGCGTCGGATCCGGCCGCTAGCATCGGCACCGTGACTGCGCTGGCAGATCTTCCCCGCATCGCCTCAGGAAAGGTCCGCGAGATCTACCAGGCGGATCCGGACACGCTGCTGCTCGTGGCGTCCGACCGGATCTCCACCTACGACGTCGTCCACCCCACCGCCATTCCAGACAAGGGGCGGGTGCTCACGGGTCTGTCGGCGTTCTGGTTTGACAGGACCTCAGACATCGTCCCCCACCACCTGATCTCTGTGACCGATGGCGTCCCCCCCGAGGTGCGCGGCCGGGCCATGTCGGTGCGCCGGCTGGACATGCTCCCCGTCGAGTGCGTGGTGCGCGGGTACATCACCGGGTCCGGGTGGAAGGACTACCAGGCCACCGGCGCGGTGTCCGGGCTGGAGCTCCCCGGCGGCCTGCGGGAGTCTGACCGGCTTCCTGAGCCGCTCTTCACCCCCAGCACCAAGGCCACCACCGGCCATGACGAGGCGATCGACTTCGAGGGCGCGGTGGAGCTGATCGGCGACCGCGGCCTGGCCGAGCGCGTCCGGGACGTCTCGCTGGCCGTCTACCAGCGAGCCGCTGAGCATGCCCTGGGGTGCGGGATCATCCTGGCCGACACCAAGTTCGAGCTGGGCCTGGACTCCGATGGGACGCTCACCCTGGGCGACGAGGTGTGTACTCCTGACTCCTCCCGTTTCTGGCCCGCCGATGAGTACGAGCCCGGCCGCTCGCAGCCCAGCTTCGACAAGCAGTACGTGCGGGACTGGGCCTCGGGGACGGGCTGGGACCGGACCCCCCCGGCGCCTCCGATCCCGGACGACGTCGTCACCCGGACCCGGGAGAAGTACCTGGAGGCCTACGAGCGCATCACGGGCGAGGCGTTTGCCCGGTGGCTCGAGCGAACGGGAGCCGACGCGGGCTCCTGATGCACGCGCGCGTACTGGTCCGTCCGAAACAGGGGATACTCGATCCGCAGGGGCAGGCCGTCGAGCGGGCGCTTCCAGCGCTCGGCTTCCAGGGCGTGTCCAACGTCCACGTCGGTCGGCTGATCGAGCTTGACGTGGAGGATGTCTCGCAGCTTCCGGCCATGTGTGAGCAGCTCTTGGCGAACCCGCTGATCGAGGACTACGAGATCGTGGAGGAGGTCCCAACCCCCTCATGAAGTGCGGGGTCGTTCGCTTCCCCGGCTCGTGCGACGACATCGACGCGTTCGGAGCGGCGGAGCGCGTCGGAGACGCGGTGGAGCTCTGGCACGCCGACCGTGATCTGAAGGGTGTCGACGCGGTGATCATCCCAGGTGGTTTCTCCTACGGCGATTACCTGCGCGCGGGCGCGATCGCGCGGTTTTCGCCGGTGATGGAGGAGGTTGCCGAGTTCGCATCGGCCGGTGGGCTCGTCCTGGGCATCTGCAATGGCTTTCAGGTGCTGTGCGAAGCCCGGCTGCTCCCCGGGGCGCTCCTGCCCAACACCTCGCTGCGGTTTGTCTTTCGCCAGGTGGAGCTGGAGGTCGTGGATGCGCACACCGCGTTCACAGGGAGCTGCTCGGAGGGCCAACAACTGTCCATTCCGGTCAAGCACACCACGGGCCGCTTCTACTCACCTGAGCAGGTGCACGTCGTCCTGCGGTATGCCCGCGGTCAGAACCCCAACGGCTCACAGGACGACATCGCGGGCATCTGCAACGAGCGGGGGAACGTGTTCGGGCTCATGCCTCATCCCGAGCACGCCGTCGACCCGCTGACCGGTTCGGCTGACGGCCTCAAGATCTTCGAGTCCATGAGAGCTCATGTCTCAGACCGCGTCGCCGTCTAGCCGCCACCGGGAGCTCGGGCTCACCGACTCCGAGTTCGACCGGATCACCGAGCGGCTCGGGCGGGAGCCCAACGACGTCGAGCTGGCCATGCTCTCGCTGATGTGGTCTGAGCACTGCGCGTACAAGCACTCGAAGAAGCTGCTGCGCCGGCTTCCCACCCAGGGGCGCCACGTGCTGCTGGGGCCGGGGGAGAACGCGGGAGCCGTGAATGTCGGTCAGGGGCTCGCGGTCGCCTTCAAGGTGGAGTCCCATAACCATCCCAGCGCCGTCGAGCCCTTCCAGGGGGCGGCGACGGGGGTCGGCGGGATCCTGCGCGACGTGTTCGCGGTGGGCGCCCGGCCCGTCGCCGTGCTGGACTCCCTGCGCTTCGGCGAACCGGGGCAGTCTGACCGGTCGCGCTACCTGCTCGAGCACGCTGTGGCCGGGATCGGGCACTACGGAAACTCGATCGGTGTTCCCACCGTGGGCGGGGAGATCTACTTCGAGTCCAGCTACGAGCAGAACTGCCTGATCAACGCCATGTGCCTCGGCCTGGCTCCGGCGCAGCGCCTGATTCGCTCTGCGGCCACTGGCCCGGGCAACGTGGTCATGCTGCTGGGCGCGCTGACCGGCCGCGATGGGATTGGCGGGGCCTCCGTGCTGGCCAGCGCCGAGTTGGGCGAGGGCGACGAGGCCAAGCGGCCGTCGGTCCAGATCGGCGACCCGTTCACTGAGAAGAAGCTTC
>JBJMLC010000062.1:0-19083 GCA_045805485.1 Solirubrobacteraceae bacterium
AGGTCTGAGCGAGCTTGGTCAATTCCCGCCACCGCTCGATCTTGGGGATCACCGGGTGCTCGTGGCGGATCGCCTGAAGGACCCGAGCGTCAGTGGAGTATCCGGTCTTGCCGCGGCGCTTGCGGGACAGCCCGAGCTTTCCGAACAGGACCTCCTCCAGCTGCTTGGGCGAGCCCAGGGTGAACTCCTCGCCGCACAGCTTGAAGATCTCCAGCTCCAGGGCATCCGCCTCGGCCTTGACCCTTGTCGATATGGCGGCCAGGCGCTCGGTGTCGAGCTTCAGCCCGGCCTGCTCCATCTTGCGCAGGATCCGCACCAGAGGGAGCTCGACCTCTCCCATCAGGTCGCTCAGGCCACGCCCGCGGATCTCCTCCCGCTGCCAGGCGGCCAGCGCCCCCACCAGGAGGGCGTCCGCGGCCGCCTCGTCGGCCAGATCGGCGGACAGCCCGCGCTCCTCGCACAGCTCGCGGAACGGATAGGCGCGCCGGGCCGGCTCCAGCAGGTAGGCCCCGATCTCGGTGTCGTGGGCCAGCACGGCCGGGACCTCGCCCAGTGCCTTGGCGTCATGGGCCACCACCGGACGCTCCCCCACCGCCTCGACGAGATCCTCCGGGCGGTCGCACTGCCCGGCCAGTACCCGGGCCGAGCCCTGGGGGTGAACCCCGAAGCGGTAGGCAGGGTCCGGGGCGAACAGGGCGCCTTCTGGCATCTCCGGCGCCCGCACGCCCAGCGCCACCTCGCCCTGGGGGAGTTCGGCCACGTCACGCAGCTGTGCCTCCCGCAATCGCGCGGTCAGCGCCGAGTCGGAGGCCGGCGCCGGGGCCGCGGCATCAGCCGAGCCCAGCGCCTCCTCCAGCCGGCGCAGCGGCTCCCGCAGCTCGAACTGACGGAACGTGTCACGCAGCCTGGACCGATCGGGCTGCTCGGAGACGAACGAGGCGAGGTCGAAGTCCAGTGGGATATCGCGTTTGGCGGTGGCGAGCAGCTTGGAGGTCCGGGCGTCCTGCGCGTGCTCGATCAGGTTCTGCTTGCGCTTGGCCCCGCTGATGTCGTCCACGTGTTCCAGCACCTGCTCCAGCGACCCGAAGCGCTGGAGCAGCTCGGCCGCGGTCTTGTCCCCGATGCCCGGCACCCCCGGGATGTTGTCGCTGGTGTCCCCCTTGAGACCGATGAAGTCAGGGACCAGCTCAGGGGGGATGCCATAGCGCTCGATCACGCCCTCCCGGTCGTACACCCGGGTGTCGGTGATCCCCCGTGACGTGGTCATGATCTTGACCCGACCGTCATCCACCAGCTGGTAGGCGTCACGGTCGCCCGTCACGACCATGACCGGAATCGGCGGCTCAACGTGCCGGGCCCGCTCCACGATCGAGGCGATCACGTCGTCGGCCTCGTATCCCTCGATGGCCAGGTTCCTGTAGCCGAAGGCTTCCACGAGCGGCTCCAGGTGCGGCCACTGCTCCTTGAGGAGGTCGGGACGGCTGGTGCGCTGGGCCTTGTAGTCGGCGTAGAGCTCTCGCCGACCCGTGTCGCCCCTGTCCCACACCACGACCGTGGCCTTGGGTCCGTAGTCGGTCAGGATCTTCACCAGCATCGAGGCAAACCCGAAGATGGCGTTGGTGGGGACGCCGGTGGACGTGGCGATCGACTCGGGCAGAGCGAAGAACGCCCGGTAGGCCAGGCTGTTGCCGTCGATCAGGAAAAGCTCGTCAGCCATCTCTGTATGTCAGGCTATCTCGCGTCATGGCGTCCACACCGAGCGCTCAGTTCAGCCTCACGTTGCGCGTGGAGATCGCTCATGAACCCGGGATGCTGGGTCAGGTTGCCAGCGCCATCGGTACCGCCGGCGGCACGATCGGGTCCGTGGACCTGGTCCAGGTGGACGGCCGGCACACGATCCGCGACATCACGGTGGACACGGCCGACGCCGCGGACTGGCCCCGCCTGACCGAGGCCGTCAACGGCGTGGCCGGCGCCCGCGTCCTGGACGCCACCGACCGCACGCTGAAGATGCACGTGGGCGGCAAGATCGAGGTTCAGAACAAGAGCCCATTGAAGGGTCGCGACGACCTGTCGATGGCCTACACCCCGGGAGTGGCCCGGGTTTGCGAGTTCATCCGCCAGGACCCGGACCGAGCCTTCCAGTACACGATCAAGCGCAACACGGTGGCCGTGGTGTCCGACGGGACGGCCGTGCTGGGGCTGGGGGACATCGGGCCCCGGGCGGCGATGCCGGTGATGGAGGGAAAGGCGATGCTGTTCAAGGAATTCGCCGGGGTGGACGCCTTCCCCATCTGTCTGGACACGCGCGACCCGGACGAGATCGTGGCCGTGGTCCGGGCGATCGCGCCCGGCTTCGGCGGGATCAACCTGGAGGACATCTCCGCGCCGCGCTGCTTTGAGATAGAGGACCGCCTGAAGGAGGCACTTGACATCCCCGTGTTCCATGACGACCAGCACGGAACCGCCGTGGTGGTGCTGGCCGCGCTCCTGAACGCCCTCAAGTTGACGGGCCGGGCGATGGAGAACCTGTCGATCGTGATCGTGGGCACCGGCGCTGCGGGCGTGGCCGTGAGCCGCATCCTGATGGCCGCGGGAGCCCGAAACATCATCAACTGCGACTCCCGGGGTGCGCTCAGCGTCGACCGCGACGATTACCAGGACGGGACCATGCACCCGATCAAGCGGGCCCTGGCCGAGGCCGGCAACGCCGAGCGCCGCTCAGGCGGGCCCGCGGATGTGATCGACGGCGCAGACCTGTTCATCGGCCTCTCCGGCGCCCGGGTGATGCCGGCCGACGCTCTGGCCCGGATGAGCCCTGACCCGATCGTGTTCGCCATGGCCAACCCCACACCCGAGGTCTCCCCCGAGGAGGCCGCTCCCTACGCCCGGATCGTCGCCACTGGGCGCTCGGACTACGCCAACCAGATCAACAATGTGTTGTGCTTTCCGGGGGTGTTCCGGGGGGCGCTGGACGTGCGGGCCCCTCAGATCACCGAGGAGATGAAGATGGCCGCCGCCCGGGCCATCGCCGCCACCGTGGCCGACGAGGAGCTGCGCGAGGACTACATCATCCCGTCGGTGTTCAACCGCGAGGTGGCCCCCGCGGTGGCGGCCGCCGTGGCCTCCGAGGCCCGGTCGAGTGGCCTGGCGGAGGCCGGGGCGGAGCTTGGCTACGGGCAGACCGAGGAGTTCGGGGTTCTGCCGGGGCGGTAGCGCGGCGGCCGGGCGAGCCCGGACCCCTACCCGCCCCCGGCCACGACCGCCATTCCGATCGGGTTGGTTCCGGTCCGCACCGGGATCTTGATCGGGGAGCCGGGCTCCTCGGTCAGGCGGCCATTGGCTCCGATGCGCAGCGAGTGGAGCTGGTTGCCCTCTCCCGGTGGGAGTTGGCGGGTGGCGCGCATGTCGAGCATGAAGATCGCGCGGCCTGTCGGGTCAATCTGGAAGTTCCACGGATTCCCGGGCGCGTTCAGCTTCACCGACTGGATCTCACGGGGGCGGGTCGGCCGCGTGATGTCGAACACGCTGAGGCTGTCGCTCCCGGCGTTGCCGGAGTACATGCGCGTGCCGGCTGCGTTCACGTGGGTCCAGCAGGGCAGAAACGAGTGCGGGTTGTGCAGCGAGCGTACGAACGTCAGGCGGGCGTCGTCATTCCAGCGGTAGACCACCGTTCGTGAGACGTTGGCCAGCTGGGCATAGAGGATCTTCAGCGTGGGATGGGACTCCAGGCCCGCCGGCCAGACCTCGCTCTTCCGGCGATTGTGAGCAAAGGCGGCGTCGGGAAGGCGCTGCGGGGAGTTTGGGCCCTGGGTGAGGCTGCCGCCCCGCCCTATCCGGAAGGCGCGCAGGACCCCGGTCTCCTCGCTGGTGATCAGGACTCTGTGGTCAGGGGTCACGTACGCCTGGAGTGGCGAGGCGCCGCGCTGGACCGTGATCGTGGAGATGGGGGCGCTGAGCGAGCCGTTCCGGCGGACGTGGAAGCTGGTGTAGTTGGGGTGGACCCGGCTGAGGTCGCGCACCCCGTCCTGGGCCTTGTTGGCCACGATCAGCGTGTGCCCGGCCAGTCCCACGCTCGCCGGTGCCTTGCCGTGCGAGGAGAACGGTGAACCCACCACCGGCGTCAGCCGGCCATATGGCGCGATATGGAAGATCGCGATCGTGTCCGAACTGGAGTTCACCGCGAACAGCAGCGTCCGGGAGGGGTTGACGATCAGTTCCTGGTCTGAGTCCAGGACGCCGGAGTTGCTGAGGTCGTGGGAGCCGCTGCCGCCCGTGCGATAGCGGCGGACGCCG
This sequence comes from Solirubrobacteraceae bacterium, assembly GCA_045805485.1. Classification (GTDB taxonomy): domain Bacteria; phylum Actinomycetota; class Thermoleophilia; order Solirubrobacterales; family Solirubrobacteraceae; genus Palsa-465. Next base: position 4,297 of record JBJMLC010000062.1, read on the forward strand.
CTTTCGGTGAGCACTCCATCCTGATAGTTGAAGGCCAGGACCGCGTTGGAGTGAGGGCGGGAGGAGTTCGACTCGACGTAGACCGTGCCGTTGGCCCCGGGAACGTTGCCTCGGTCGCCAAGCGCAGGGATCACCACAGCGAGCACCAGCCCGAGCCCGATGGCGCCCGTGGTAACTGCCGCCCCTCCTATCTTTCGTCCCCTGGCGATGCCGGAACGATAATGGCTCAGCCGCCGACCGACCCCGCCCTGACGCCTCCGCTGCCCACCCGCACCACGAGCGGCTTTTCGAACTCGCGCCCGTACTTCTCGCCCACGTTGCCCTGCTGGCCGGGGAGCATGACCATCCGCTGCTCTGAGACGATCTCGTCGATCGGAACGGTCTGGCGGGCGTTGTCGGACTCGACCTGGAAGAGCAGGTGCAGGCCGTGGGTGCCGATGTCGCCCTGGTAGTAGCGCTGGTCACCGGGCGACGGGATGCCGTCCGACGGAGTCCAGCACTTGCGTGGCACCGTCTGACCGCTCGCCGGGCTCACATAGGTGCGCGGCTCGTTGGAGGACCCCGGCTTCACCCGCGGACCTGGGTCAGACCCCGTGCCGTCGTCAAAGCAGGAGTCATCCCGGTAGTAGGGCAGAGCCATCATCGACTGCGCGACGCCGCCCGGCGTGGCATCGGTGGCCTGGTCCAGCTGATAGCGATCCACGATCGTCCCCCACGGACCCGCGGTCTCATTCCACTGCAGCGAGGCGTTGAGGCCCTCGAAGGTCGGGTCGGCCAGGTTGATCGACTGGTGGTAGGGCCAGCCTGAGGTGCAGATGCCGACGCCCTTATAGAGCTGACGGTAGGTCTGGTTGGGGTCGGTGCCATCCAGCGGCGTTCCCGTGCCCTGGACGCCGGTGCCCTCGTTCGTGCCGTCGTAGTTCTTGTTGCAGGGATCGTCGAGGTTGCCGAACACGGTGTCGTTGCGGCCGTCCACGGGTACTCCGGCTGACTGGTTGGGGTTGTAGTACCGCGTCATCCGGCCGGCGCGGAAGTCCCACTGCGCGTAGATGCCGTCCAGCGGCGGGATCACGTGGACCCGCAGCCAGCTCTTCTGGCGGACCTGGTCGGCGTAGAACGTCTCCATCCGGACCACGTTGGTGCCCGAGTCCGCGCCCCAGGTGGCTCGGATGGCCCGCACAGGTCCGACCCGCTCACCCATCAGCGTGCTCGAGCCACCCCAGTGCGTGTCCTCCTCCTCGAAACCGCAGCACGGCGTCTTGGAAGAGGGGTCCTGGGCAAAGGCCCGGGCCTTCCACCGGTCGACCAGATTGGGGCCGTAGTCGGCTCTGGTGAAGCCGCGATCGTCCCGCGAGATGGAGATGCCGGTCATCAGCCAGCGCCCGTCGTAGCGGAACTTGTAGCGAGGAGTGAAGACAGTGGTCGTGTCCGCCGGCCGGTGCCGGGCGATCACCGGCTTGCCGTCCGAGCCCAGGATCGGCGTCCCGTAGGGATGACGGAGTGAGGGCGCTCCGCAGATGTCGCCCTTCGGCGCGTTGCCGTAGCTGGCGTAGCCCGACTCAGAGAACACATACTCATCCGCGGGCGAGCGCGAGCCGGCCAGGTCGCGGAAATACCGGACGTAGCCGTTGGACGCGCCGTAGGCCGGCTTGGGCCCGCTGGGCGCCGCGACCATGACGTACACGTAGCTCGGGGCCGCAGCAGGACGCAGGGGATCGGTTATCTGCACCGCGCGCATGGCCGTTATCCCCTTGGGGAGCGAGGCTCCCTTCGGCGCCTGGGGCCCGCTGTCTGAGTCCATGAACGACACCTCGTCGTTGGTGTCGAAGTAGCGGATCGGGTCGTGGGCCGCCGGCTTGTAGAGAACGTGGCAGGGATCCCTGGGGTCGGGATAGGCCCGGAACCCCTCGCGGTCCCACTGATAGGTGGTGTGCTGATCGGCGCCTGAGTAGATGGCAAAGCCCGAGGCGTCGTTCTCCAGGTAGCGCGTGAACACCTTGTCCACCTGGAAGGGGATCTGGACGAACCTGTGGGAGTGGGGCTGCCAGCGGTAGCCCAGCAGCTGGCCGGGAGTGACACCCTTGACGGGAAGCTGGTTCTGGGCGCCGCTGGTCTCGAGTTCACCGGGCGAGTACTCGTTGTGGTTGCAGTCGTCGGTGTAGTCGCTCTTGGCGCTCGGCTGGCAGGCGACGAGGTCAAGGAAGGGAGCCTTGGCCGTCGCGTTCTGGGGCACGGCGATGCCCGGGAAATCGGCCCCGGTCATCGCCACCGGCTCCACGGCGCGGTTGGGCGCCACCGTCGGGTCCACGACGGGAAGCGGCAGCTGCCTGGGCGAGGGTGAGCTCCAGGCCGCGCCGGCGCAGGCGCAGGTTGCGGCCAGCGCCACCGCTGCGGCCAACAGCCTCGTCTTTCTCAGCCCGCGTCCTTGCATTCGTCATAAAACGCGGGGGGAGCGCAGAAACTTTTGTCAGCCCCTGCCCTCGGCCCACCGGACCGTCAGGCGATCCTGCTGCCAGGCGCCTCAGGCGGGATCGCTGGGCGCCGGTTCCTCGCGCCGGCGGCGGCGAGGAAGCCAGCGCCGGGGGTGCCAGCTTGGGGGTAGCCGGCCCTCCTCGCGCCATTTCGATCCCGGGCGTCCAGGCAGCAGCAGCACCAGCACGAGGCCGATGACGGAGAAGAGCAGGCCGAAGGCCAGCCCGAGCTTCTCGCCGTAGCCCTTGCGCCCGGTGAGCCAGGACCCGACGGCAGCCGAGAGCAGCCACAGGAACAGCAGATAGAGCGCCTTGGCCCCGATGAGCCCGTAGACGATCATGTCCCCAGGTACGCCCTCTGCACGCCGGGGTCGTCCCTCAGCTCACTGGATGCCTTGGCCAGCACCACCTCGCCGGTCTCCAGCACGTAGCCCCGAGTGGAGATGTCCAGGGCGTAGTTGGCGTTCTGCTCGACGAGCAGGATGGCCACGCCCTGGCGGTTGATCTCTCCGATCGTCTCGTAGATCCGCTGAACCAGGATCGGGGCGATGCCCATTGATGGCTCATCGAGCATGAGCAGACGCGGCCGAGCCATCAACGCGCGGCCAATGGCCAGCATCTGCTGCTCGCCGCCGGACATGGTGCCGGCGTTCTGGCCCTCGCGCTCCTTGAGCCGGGGAAACAGGTCGTATATCCGGTCGCGATCCTCGGCTACCTCCGGCCCCCGGCGGCGGAAGGCGCCCATGTCCAGGTTCTCACGGACGGTCATGCGACCGAAGCAGTGACGTCCCTCCGGCGACAGAGCGATGCCGTGGCTGACGATCTCGTGCGCTGGAAGCCGTGTGATGTCCTCACCCGCCATCGTGACGGTGCCGGAGGTGGCCGGGGTGAGGCCTGAGATCGACCGCAGCGTGGTCGACTTCCCCGCCCCGTTGGATCCGATGATCGTCACGACCTCGCCCTCCTCGACGGTCAGCGATACCCCGCGGAGGGCTTCGATGGCGCCGTAGTGCGTGTGAATGTCGTCGACCTGGAGGAGGGTCATTCGTCCTGCTTTCCCAGGTAGGCCTCGATCACTCGCTGACTGGCCCGGACCTCCTCAGGCAATCCCTCGGCGATCTTCTCGCCGTGGTCAAGCACGGTTATCCGCTCGGAGACACCCATGACGACCTTCATGTCGTGCTCTATCAACAGGATCGTCAGCCCGCGTTCGTCGCGCAGCTTGCGCATGAAGTCGGTCAGCGCACCGGACTCCTGCGGATTCATGCCCGCGGTCGGTTCATCGAGCAGGAGGAGCGCGGGCTCGGTGGCCAGAGCACGGGCTATCTCCACCCGCCGCTGATCTCCATAGCTCAGGTTGCTCGCCAGTTGGCCCAGTTGCTGTTGCCGCAGGCCCGCGTAGGTCAGCGCCTCGGCCGAAAACTCGCGCACCGCCTTCTCCTCTGCCCGCACATGCGGTGGGCGGAATATCGACCCGAAGACGCCGGCTCGCATCCGGCAATGCCGGGCCACCATCACATTCTCAAGCGCACTCATGGCGCGGAACAGGCGGATGTTCTGGAAGGTCCGGGCCACCCCCAGCTTGGTGATCTCATCCGGGCGGTCGCGGGTGATGTCGCGGTCCTGGAACACGATCCGCCCGCCCGTCGGCTTGTACAGCCCGGTCAGCATGTTGAAGAAGGTGGTCTTGCCCGCCCCATTGGGGCCGATGATCGAGACGATCGACCTCGCGGGGATGTCGATCGAGACCTGGTTGACCGCCACCAGACCTCCGAACTCCTTGGACACCGCCTCCGCGCGCAGAATCGCCGCCTCGGAGGAGGGCTCAGTAAGTGCCGAGGCTGTCGCCGTCATGCCTCAGGCTCCGCCATCTCGGTCTCGCCGATGCCCGTCGTCAGCTCCAGCCGGCGTCTTCGCTCAGGGATCAGGCCCTGCGGCCGGAGCACCATCACGACCACGAGCACGAACCCGAAGATGCTGACCTGCAGGTCGGTCAGGTTGAAGTTCAGGCCGAGCTTGCTCGGCAGCGAGTTGATCACATTCGGGATCAGGTAGTAGTTCATGTTCGCCAGCAGGAGGGCGCCCACGACCACGCCCCAGATCGACCCCAGCCCGCCCAGGATCACCATCGACAGGACGAAGATCGAGAACCCGAACTGAAACTCCCCGGCGTCGATCAGGGTCGTGTAGCTGGCCAGGAACGCGCCCGCGACACCGCCGAGGGCCGCCCCGATCGAATACGCCAGCAGCTTCGTGCGCACGGACGGGATGCCCATCGAGACGGCCGCGACCTCGTCCTCGCGCAGCGCGACCCAGGCCCGACCCAGCCGGGAATCTCGCAGGCGAATGTTCACAAACAGCGTTATCAGCACGAGCACGAAGATCGTCCAGTACCAGGGTCGTTCATTCAATTGGGTGAACGTCCCAAGGCCAGGGAAGTACGGGGGGTCGACGCCGCTGATCCCAAGCTCGCCGCCGGTCAGGGGCATGCCGGCGATCTTCAACTCCGGGCCGTTGATGGCGAACACCCGGATAATCTCCCCGAAGGCCAGCGTCACGACGGCGATGTAGTCGCCCCGCAGGCGCAGCGTGGGTAAGCCGATCACCGCCCCCGCCGCGGCGGTGAGTAAGCCGGCACAGATCAGGATCATGAGGAAGTTGAGGTGGATGCCTGGGATTGACGACGCGTACTTGGACACCAGGACATGGACGTTGGCCTTGAAGAAGAACCCGGAGCCCAGCCATCCCAGGGCGTATGAACCCAGGGCGAAGAAGGCCAGGTAACCGAGGTCGAGCAGACCCGCAAACCCCACCACGACGTTGAGTCCCAGGGCGAACATCACGTACACCAGGGCCAGGATCTCGGTGTTGATGAAGGGGCTTGTCTTGACGAACAGAAGCGGCAGGACGAACCCAAAGGCGATCAGCCCCACCGCCAGGGCGCGGCTCCACCACGAAGGCAGCCAGCGCGCGATCCAGCGCCTGATCGCCTCGCGCCGCTCGCGCAGCATGGCCAGGAACTCGTTCATCCGGCCTCCCGCGTCTCCTCGCCGAGCAGCCCCTGCGGGCGCAGGACCATGATCATGACCAGATAGCCGAACACGATCGCCGCCGTCCACTCGGGGCCGATCCGCTGGTCGGAGATGTTCTGGATCACTCCGATGATCAGCCCGCCCAGGACGGCACCCTTGAGATTGCCGATGCCGCCCATGACTGCGGCCGTGAACGCGATCAGCCCGGCCTGAAAGCCCTGGAAGTACCAGATCGTCGTCTCATACAGCGCATAGATCAGCCCGGCGGCGCCGGCCAGCATCCCGCCGATGAGGAACGTGAGCGAGATCGTCATGTCGACGTTGATCCCCATTAGCCGGGCCGCCTCGGGGTCCTGGGCGGTGGCCCGCATGCCCTTGCCCCGGCGCGTGCGGCCCACGAACCAGGCCAGGAGCGCCAGCAGCGGGATCGTTGTGCCGATCGACAGGAGGTCGGCACGGTGGATGACGACGCCGGAGATCTGGAAGACGGTGGCGTTCTCGTGGATCAGATCCGACACCCCCTTGGTCGATCCGCCGCGCCACAGCAGCCCGACGTTCTGGAGGATGAACGAGAAGCCGACGGCGGTGATCAGGGGCGCCAGCTTCGGAGCGTTGCGGAGCGGCCGGTAGCCAACCCGCTCCAGCAGGACGTTGAGGCTGCCGCAGGTGATCATGCAGATGATCAGGGTCAGGATCAGGCCAAAGACCAACCCCAGCGGCCCCGTGGTCAGCCCCAGGCCGATCGTCGCCCAGATGCTGGCCCCCGCGAAGGAACCGATCATGAACACGTCGCCATGAGCGAAGTTGATCAGCTCGATTATCCCGTAGACGAGCGTGTAGCCGAGGGCGATCAGGGCCCAGATCGCGCCGTTGGAGATCCCCTGGACGAAGTTGGTCCCGATGTTGGTCAGGTCGTAGCTGAGGGTGGGGTGCCCGTTGGCGTATCCGGGATAGCCGGAGACCAGGTCCTCGATGGTGTAGTAGACCGGCAACGCCGCCAGCGCGATGATCAGGCCCCAGCGGCCAAAGAAGCGCCGGGCCCCGGCCAGAAATCTCTGCGCCGCCGGTGGCGTGACCGGGGTGGCCAGAACGTTTCCCTCCACTGGGCGGCGAGCCTATACGCAGAGCGGGGCCGCCACAACGGCCCCGCTCCGCGTGGCTGTCGCTAACCGACCGCCTTCACGAACTCCGGATTGCCATCCGATCCGACCTTGTACAGGCCGTACGCGGTGATGCTCGTGTCGCCGTTCTGGTCGAAACCGTAGGTCCCGATCACCGACTGGCGATTCTTGATCTTGAACATCGCCGCCGTGACGGCCGCCTTGTCGTTGGCCTTCGAGCCCAGGCTGGCGAGCGTGTCCAGACCCACCTTCATGGCCTCGTAGCCGTAGACCGCATATGGGTCGGGATTGGAGACGCCGTACTTGGCCTTGTACGCGGCCAGGAACTCCTTGCCTCCCGGGAGCCCGCTGAGGCCGAGGGTGGCCACCGTGTAGTGGAACAGCGGCGCGATGCTCTTGGGGAACCCGCCCTGGGCAGGGTTCGTCTCCCCTCCGGAGCAGACGCCGTCGCCGCCGAAGATGTTGGCCTTGGGCAGCGCGGCGTTGATGTCCTTGATCAGCTGCACCTCACCGGGCGGGTTGAACGCCGTGTAGACACAGTTCGCGCCCTGGCCCTTGACCGAGCTGGCGTAGGCGCGGTAGTTGGGAGCCGTCGGGTCAAGCTGGGTGTTACCCGTGACCGTGAGCCCCTCCTTGCCGGCGTTCAGCTTGATCTGGTCGGCCAGCCCGGCGCCGTATGGTGTCTTGTCGTTGGCGATCGCCACCCGCTTGCACCCGGCCTGCTTCATGGCCACATCGCCCGCGGTGCCCTGGAGGCTGTCCCTGGGGACGATCCGCAGGTAGTTGCGCTTACCGGTCGGGTAGTACTTCTGAGGCTCGCCGGAGGCGCTTCCGACTCCGTTCGTCGTCAGTCCGACGTACGTGTTTGCCGGGCTGACTTCCGCGACCCCGGATTGATTCGTGATCGGGATCTCGACCTCGGCGCAGCCCGAGTTGAACGGACCGACCATGTACACGGCGTTGCTGTCGCTGGCCACCCGACGGGCATCGGCCGCACACAGGTTGAGGTCATAGTTGGTCGGCGACGTCGCCGTGGCGTCGTCCATCGAGATGAAGTTGATCTTGTACTGACCGGCCTTGTAGTGGGCCTGGGAGAGCGCCAGCATCTCGCCGTTGAGCGCCGGCTTCGTCTGGGCGCTCACGGCGCCCTTGAGCGGTAGGTCCGAATAGACGTTGATCGTGCCCGCTCCGCCTCCGCCGCCGGATGTGCCGGTGCCGCTGCTGTTGTTACTGCTGCTGCCGCAGGCGGCCAGCGCGATCACGCTGCCCGCCACCAGGCAGCTCGTCACGAGAATCCTTGGAATCTTCATGCTCCTCCTTTCGAGCCCCGGGCCGTGGGTGACCCGGCAGCGGGGAGACTAGTTCGGCGCCACGTGTGAATGAAAGCCCTGGAGCGCCGCCCTAACGGAACGTCAACCGAGCTTGAGCGGAGCATTGGCCGCATGAGGTTCTGCCGCCCGCGCCCTCGCGCCGCTCGTCAAGGCGCGGTAGATGCCGGGGTGATCGTCACGGTGCCACGCCCGTTGATCGTGTATGTGCCGAGCACGGGGCCTCCCGGACCGACGCGTAGCGGCACCCTCCTGAGCGCGAAGAAATCGTCGCGGACCGTGCCGCGGTTGCTCGCGGCCGAGCCGGCCCTTTGGAGCGCCGTCAGTACCGCCGCCGTCGCGGCGTACCCCAAGATCGCCTGAGGAGACGGAGCACGCCCGTACATCGTGCGGAAGTCGCGTACGAACGCCTTGCCGGCGGCCTGGCCGGCAATCGCCTGGGCCTCCTGGGCGCTGCCCGGGGCCATGCTCGCGAACGTCCGCCCGTAGGTGCTGAACGACTGGAAGTCGTCCGTCGGCACCGGTGGACCCTCCGCTGGGCTGACCTGAAGGAGGTCCTGGGCGTTGGTGATCCCGAGCGAGTCCGTCGAGGTCCTGGGTTCGATCTCCCCCACATAGGCCACTGAGCTCTTGTCCTCGATTGCCGTCCGGGCGTTGTCGGAGATCAAGGGCTTCTTCAGCGGCAGAAACCTGAGGGTGAATCCGCGGACCTGCCCCTTGAACTGATCGAAGGCCAGCTGCTCCGCGTGTATGACGTCCTGGGCCTTCTGATCGTTGGCCAGCTTCGGCAGCGTGCTGTAGTAGACGGTCAGGTTCTTGCCACTGACCGTCGGAGCGGGTGGGGTGGTGCTGCAGCCGGCCATCAGCGCGGCGATAGCCGCGCCGGTGACGACGCTCAGCAGCCGGCTGCGTGCAGGCAGTCCGCGGACCATGGCGTGCGTGACGCTGGCCCCGCGGGTCAGCCCCGACGGCCCGTCAGGTATGGGACCACGCTGCGAAGGGCAATCGCCACCAGCACCATCCCGATGCCGATCAGGATGGCGTCGAAGCCGCCGAAGATGTTGACCGCCCACAGGACGATCCAGATGCACAGCCCGGCCGTGGCAGTGAGGATCAGGCCCACGCCGCGGGATGCTAGCTCAGCGCCTGAGCGAAGGAGGACATCAGCTCCCGTACAGCGCCCACCGGGTCGTCTTCGAGCCCCGCCGCCCTGACCAGCCGGGTCCCCACGATCACGCCGTCGGCGCCGGCGGCCAGCGCCTCCCTGGCCGCTTCGGGCGTGGCGATTCCGAAGCCGACCGCCACCGGCACGTGCGTGTGGGCGGCCGCCCGCGAGACCACCTGGGACATCGTGTCCAGCCGGCTGCGTTCGCCGGTCGTGCCGGTGACCGAGACGGCGTACAGAAAGCCTCGGGCATCCGCTCCGATGCGGGCGAGGCGATCGTCAGGGGTCGTGGGGGCAGCAAGCGGGACCAGGGCGATCCCGCGCGCGTCGCACAGGGCGCGCAGCTCGCCCGCCTCCTCCAGCGGAAGATCGGGCACGATCAGGCCGCTGATCGAGGCGACGCTCAGCGCCTCCAGGAACCGATCCGGGCCGCGAGCGAAGATGGGATTGGAGTAGCCCATGGCCACCACGGGAACGTGAGCGGCCAGCTGCTGCCCCACGTCCAGCGCGTGCTGCACCGTCACGCCGGCCCGCAGCGCCGCCGTGGCGGCCTGATGGATCACCGGCCCATCGGCCAGTGGATCGGAGAAGGGAATCCCCAGCTCCACCAGATCGGCTCCGCCCTCGACGTAGGCCATCCCGATCCGCAGCGACGTCTCCAGATCAGGAAAGCCCGCCATCAGGTAGGGCATCAGCGCGGCGCGGCGGCCCTCCGCCCGGGCTCGGGCAAAGGCCTCGGCGATCCGCTCCAGCCCGGAGGCGGGGGCCTCGGCAGACGATCCGGCCACCGGGCGGGTCACGAGCCCAGCAGGGCCAGGGCCTCCTCCAGGTCCTTGTCCCCGCGACCTGACAGGCAGACCAGGTCAAGCTCGCTGGGCGGGGCAGCCAGGACCCAGGCCAGGGCGTGGGCGCTCTCCAGGGCCGGGATGATCCCCTCCAGGCGGGCCGTCCGGGCGAAGGCCTCCAGCGCCTCCTGATCGCTCACAGCCACGTACCGGGCCCGCCCGGAGTCCCGCAGCCAAGCGTGCTCGGGCCCCGTGCCCGGGTAATCGAGACCGGCGGAGATGGAGTGCGCCTCCAAGATCTGGCCGTCCTCGTCCTGCATGACGGCCGAGAACGCGCCGTGCAGGACCCCGGGCACGCCGCCGGCCGTCAGCGGCGCGCCGTGGCGGCCGGTGTCCAGGCCCTGCCCGCCCGCCTCCACGCCCACCAGCTCCACCTCCTTCTCCTTCAGGAAGGCGGCGAACATCCCGATGGCATTGGACCCGCCCCCCACACAGGCCACCACCCGCTGGGGCAGCCGCCCCGCCTGGGCGAGGACCTGCGACCGAGCCTCGTCGCCGATCACCCGCTGGAGGTCGCGGACCAGGGCGGGATAGGGCGCCGGTCCCACGCACGAGCCGATGATGTAGTGGGTGGACTCGATGTTCGTCACCCAGTCGCGGATGGCCGCCGAGACGGCCTCCTTCAGCGTGCGGGCCCCGGCCTCCACGGCCTCCACCGTGGCCCCCAGCAGCTCCATCCGCTCCACGTTGGGCTTCTGGCGGCGCATGTCCTCGGTGCCCATGTAGACCACGCACTCCAGGTCAAGCAGGGCGCAGGCGGTGGCCGTGGCGACCCCGTGCTGGCCGGCGCCGGTCTCGGCGATGATCCGGCGCTTGCCCATTCGCCGGGCCAGCAGCCCCTGACCCAGCGCGTTGTTGATCTTGTGCGCGCCCGTGTGATTGAGGTCCTCGCGCTTCAGGTACACGGGATGGCCCACGACCTCGCTCAGTCGCCGGGCGGCGTACAGCGGCGAGGGACGGCCCACGTAGTCCCGCAGCAGCGTGTCGAGCTCGGCTCGGAAGGCCGCGTCCTGGCGAGCCGCGCTCCAGGCCTCCTCCAGCTCGGCCAGGGCGGGCATGAGCGTCTCGGGCACGTACTGTCCGCCGTATCCCCCGAACCGGTGCTCGACTGCGCTCACTGGACCGCCACCTCGGCGCTGACTCGAACGGCCTGGGCAAACGCGCTCAGCTTCTCAGGGTCCTTCTTCCCGGGACTGCTCTCCACCCCGCTGGCCACGTCGACGGCGTGGGGGCGTGTGGTGGCGATGGCGTCAGCCACGTTCTGGGGTGTCAGCCCGCCGCTCAGGATCAGGGGCACCGAGCGGGGGTGCGCCGCGGCGAGCTCCCAGGAGAACGTCTCGCCCGTGCCACCGGGCACGCCGGTCACGTGGCTGTCCAGCAGATGAAAGTCGGTGTGAAACGGGCTCAGCGCCTGGATATCGGCCCCGCTGCGCACCCGGACCGCCTTGATGACCCGGCAGCCGGTCCGCCGCGCCGCCTCGGCGCAGAACGAGGGCCCCTCGTCCCCGTGGAGCTGGAGCATGGTCAGCTGGGCCGCGTCGGCCCTCGCCACGACCTCGTCCAGCGGCTGGTTGAAGAACACGCCCACCACCTCGGCCCGTCGCTTGAGCGCCTGGGCGATCTCGGCCGCGCTGTCCGGCGCGCACAGCCGCGGCGAGCCGGGCCAGAAGACCAGCCCCACGGCCCAGGCCCCGGCGGAGACGGCTCGTTCGGCGTCTGCCAGCGACGTCACGCCGCAGAATTTGATCTTCGGCACCGAGCTCATGAGAACAATCGTAGGGGGAGCATCTCAGCCGCCCGTCAGGGCACGGGTGACGGCCTCGATGTCAGGTGAGCGCATCAGCGCCTCACCGATCAGCACCGCGTCGATCCCCGCCGCGCCCAGCTCGGCCAGCTCCTCCGGACGACTGAAGCCTGACTCGGACACCTTGAGCGCCCCGGAGGGAATATGCGGGAGCAGCTCGAACGTGCGGCGCGTGTCCACCTGCAGCGTCGTCAGGTCTCGGTTGTTGATGCCGATCACCCGCGCGCCCAGATCGGAGGCGATCCCCAGCTCCCGGAGATCGTGCACCTCCACCAGCGCCGTCAGCCCGCAGGCCAGCACCTGCTCGTACAGGGCGGCCAGCTCGGACTGGCTGAGCGCTGCGACGATCAGCAGGACCGCGTCCGCCCCGGCCACGCACGACTCCAGCACCTGGTAGGTGTCGACGATGAAGTCCTTTCGCAGGAGCGGCAGCGACGAGGCGGCGCGCGCTGAGCGCAGATCATCCAGGTCGCCGCCGAAGCTCGGCCCCTCGGTCAGGATCGACAGCGCGCTCGCGCCGCCGCGCTCGTAGGCCCCCACGACCTCCTGGAGCGACAGGTCATCCCGGATCGCCCCGGCGGATGGCGAGCGACGCTTGTGCTCGGCGATCAGCGACAGACCCGGTCCGGCCAGGGCGTCGCTGAAGGAGCGAACGTCGGCCCGCGTCCCGATCACCTCCTGGCGCTCCAGCGGCACCCGGGCCTTGCGCCGCTCCACCTCCTGGCGCGTCGCCGCGAGGATCGGCTCCAGTGCGTTCAAGCCGGTGCCAGCTCCTGGGTCCGGGCCACGAAGCGCTCCAGCGCCGCCTCAGCCGCCCCGTCGGCGATCGCCGCCTCGGCCGCCCGCACCCCCTCCAGGAGGCTGTCCGCCCCTTCGCCGACGTAGATCGCTGCCCCGGCGTTCAGGAGGGCCAGATCCCGGGAAGCCCCAGCCTCTCCTCCCAGGATCTGCCGCGCCGTGGCCGCGTTCTGCTGGGGATCCCCGCCCGGTATCTCCTCCAGCGGGGCGCGGCGCAGGGACACCTCCTCCGGGGTGACCGTGTACCGGAGCAGCTCCTCTCCCCGGACCTCCACCACCCGGGTGGGCGCGCTGATGCTCAGCTCGTCCAGCCCGTCGTCACTGGAGACCAGGAGAGCGTGGCTGGTTCCCAGCAGCGCCAGCGCGCCGGCCATCGTGTCCAGGTAGGCCGGATCGGACACGCCGATGAGCTGGTGGGTGGCTCCGGCCGGGTTGGTGAGCGGTCCGAGGAAGTTGAAGATCGTCCGCACGGCCAGGTCACGCCGGACCGGGATCACGTGACGGGTGGCCTGGTGGTGGGCCGGGGCAAACATGAACCCAAACCCCACCTCGGCGATGCAAGTTCCCACCGCCTCAGGACTCAGGTCGATCCGAGCTCCCAGCGCCTCCAGGAGGTCGGCCGAACCGGAGAGCCCGGTGGCCGATCGGTTCCCGTGCTTGGCCACCGCGCACCCCGCCCCGGCGGCGATCAGAGCCGCCGTGGTGGAGACGTTGAAGGTCCGTCGCCCGCCCCCGGTTCCGGCCGTGTCAAGCAGGTCGTCTCGGGAGTTCTCGACCGGGGTGGCGAACGACCTCATGGTCTGGGCCAGGCCGGCGATCTCCTGCACGGTCTCTCCCTTGGTGCGAAGCGCGATCAGGAAGGCCGCGATCTGGACCTCTGAGGCCTGGCCGGTCATGACCTCCGACAGGACGGCGGCCGACTCCTCCTGGGTCAGGTCGTTCCCTGAGGCCACGGAGTCGATGGCCGCCCGCAGCAGGTCGGTCGAGTTGCCCATCGATCCGCGTTCAGGCCCCGGAGAGGAAGTTGGCCATCAGCCGGTGGCCCTCCTCGGTCAGGATCGACTCAGGGTGAAACTGCACCCCCTCGGCGGGCAGGTCGCGATGCCGGACCGCCATCACGACGTCCCCCGCCCGGGCGCTGCACTCCAGGCAGGGCGGGAGCTCTGGATCGACCACCAGCGAGTGATAGCGGCCGACCTCCAGCGGCGAGGGCAGCTCGTGGAAGATCGTTCGGCCGTCATGGTCGATGGACGCGGTCTTGCCGTGCACCGGCTGATCCTGGATCACGCTCCCTCCCCAGGCCTGGACGAGCGCCTGGTGACCGAGGCAGACCCCCAGCGTGGGAAGCCGGGCCTGGGGCAGACGGCGCGCCGCCTCCAGGGAGATCCCGGCCTCGTTGGGAGTGCACGGCCCGGGGGATATGACCGCGCGGTCGTAGCCCCGGACGAGCAGATCATCAACCGCCGCATGGTCGTTTCGCACCACCTCCACCTCCGATCCGAGCTCGCCCAGATATTGCACGAGGTTGTAGGTGAAGCTGTCGTAGTTGTCGATGACCAGGACGCGCATCGTGGAGACCCCCGCTAGGGCCAATCTGGCTGGCGGAGGGCCAGCTGAATGGCAGCCAGCACGGCCTGAGCCTTGGCCTCGGATTCGCGGAACTCGAACTCCGGGACAGCGTCGGCCACCGTACCGCCTCCGGCCTGCACGTGGACGACCCCGTCCTTGACCACGACGGTCCGGATGTGAATGCACGTGTCGAGGTCGCCGCCATAGCTCACCCATCCGATGGCGCCCCCATAGCCGCCGCGCTTGACCGGCTCGAGCTCGTCGATGATCTGCATGGCCCGCACCTTCGGGGCCCCGGACAGCGTCCCGGCCGGCAGCACCGACCGCAGGGCGTCCAGCGCGCTCACCCCCGCACGCAGTCGCCCGGTGACGTTGGACACGATGTGCATCACGTGGCTGTAGTTCTCCACCGCCATGAGCTCGTCGACCCGCACCGTCCCGTACTCGCACACCCGGCCGAGATCGTTGCGCCCCAGGTCGACCAGCATCACGTGCTCGGCCCGCTCCTTGGGATCGCCCAGCAGCTCCTGGGTCATCCGCCGGTCCTCCTCCGGGCTGGCCCCGCGGGGACGCGTGCCGGCAATGGGGCGGGTCGAGACGTGCCGCCCGCTCACCGTGATCAGCGGCTCCGGACTGGTGCCCGCGATCTCGAAC
>JBJMLC010000063.1:0-28874 GCA_045805485.1 Solirubrobacteraceae bacterium
GCGATGTCTTCGTGGGGCACATTGGCATAGCAATGCCCACACCGAGCCCGGAGACGAGGAACCGGTCTCGCTGCGATCCACCGGTCTGTGCAGGCCCGTAGCGTTCTCGGTCGATCAGACCTGCAAACGCGACGAATGCCGAGGCTGAGCCGGCCCGCGGAGCATGCAGCCGGATTGACAACACGAAGTGGCCCCCAGTATGTTGCACCTGTCACAGAGGGGTACGAACTGGGGATTCGATATGACCAACCGTCATCAGGGGCAGGGCCGCGTTCTCAGGAGCACAGTGGTTTTCGCGGCAGCTGTGGCATCGCTATTGACCGCCTCCGTGGCGCTCGCAGGCACCAAGACCGTTGTGGTCAACGACAAGGACAGCATTCCTCACTGTCGGGACATCGACAAGGTCCGGGCGAACGCCGGCCGTAAGACCACGACGTTCACGATCACGATGGCGGCCAACGTAAAAGCCGCGCCGTGCCGGGGCAAGAACGCGCCGAACATCATTCTCAACCAGCGTTGCAACGTTTCGGGGTCTCCAGCTCACGCCTCGATGGCCTGCGAGGGAGGGGGCGGAGGAGCCGCCAAGATCTCGATCAACTCCGCCGACGACCACCAGTGGATCGTCAAGTTCGCAACTAAGGAGGCCGAACTCTCTGGCACTACCAGCTTCAAGTTCCAAGTGTCCGTGGGCACAGCGGACTCAGCCGGCCCCGCGACCGTGAAGATAGGCTGAATCCGACACGGGTCGGGCCCATTCGTCGGCTTCCTGATCGGCCTACCGTTCACTTCAGTTGGTCGGAGGGGGCAGGTCCGTGAAGGATCAGTCGAGCGGGATCTATGGTGTATGTCGGAGAGGCTGGCCGCACGGGCGCGTTGCTTGCGCCAGGACGGTCGCGAGATCAGTGCGCTCACCAGCGCGCTGGGCTACATCCGTCGCTGCTCGAACTCGATCAAGGCGACAGCCGGCGTGGTCAGGGGATCCCAGGCTTAGAGATACGTCGGCGGTCAACCGGACGGGAGTTTTGGCCGCGGCCTACCGCGTCAGGCCGGCAGCCCTGAAGGCTTCCATGCGGTCGAGATAGGTATCCACCGAGGAGAACTTGGCGTTCTGAAGCGTCCAGAGGAGGTAGGCGTTCAGCTCTGTGTTTGCTCCGCTCTGTTTGCCCCGCCCGCTCAGAACCGCCTCTACGAGCACCCGTTCACCAGCGTCGTGGATTTCGCGCGGGACGTAGGTGTAGTCGAACATGGTCGCCCACTTCCTCGACCACTGCTCCATGGCTTCAGGCCCGTAGAACGTCTCTGCCTCGGGCATTGAGCTCGCTTCTCGAAGCACGAAGTCAGGCGTGTATGCCCCGCGCAGCTCCTTGAGCCTTCGCTCGGCAGCGAACTCGAAGAAGCGCCGCACCAACTCGAATGTGATGAAGGAGGGCGCCGCGTTTGGCGGCGGGCTTTGGCTCGTCGTGGTTGTGGAGGCGGTCGGTCCTTCGTGTCGAACAGCTTAGGTCGAAGGCGCGCGCGGTTGCACCCGCGCGGCCGGCCATTCGAGTTGTAGGACCGACCTGGGCTCACGGTACGCCGTGGGGCGGGCTGATCCTGCCTGTCGTCTGCTGAGAGGAGGGTGTGGTGCTGCACGTTGGTCTGGATTTGAGCCGCAGGCGGGTTGATGTGTGCGTGTTGTCTGGGGCTGGGGAGCTGGTGGGGCAGTTCCCGGCGCCGGTGGATCGGGATGGGTTGTATGGGCTGACGCGCCGGTTGGGGGTGTTTGAGGAGCCGTTGCGGGGGGTGGTGGAGTCGATGAATGGGGCGCGGTTCATCCACGATGAGCTGGCGCGCTGTGGGTGGGAGGTGCTGGTGGCTGATGCGCAGAAGGTCAAGGGGTTGGCGCCGTTGGCGTGCAAGACCGACAAGGTCGACGCCCGGGTGCTGGCCGAGCTGTCTTTTAGGGATCTGGTCCCGGCGATCTGGCTGCCTTCAGAGCGGCTGCGGGCAGAGCGCGAGCTCTCTCGCTTCCGCTTGCATCTGGTCAAGCACCGCACCAGCCTCAAGAACCGCATCCACGCCACGCTCATTACCTTCGGCCATCAGCGCCCGGTCTCAGACCTGTTCGGCCTGAAGGGACGCCGGCTACTGGAGGGGCTCGAGATCCCCGAGCCGTGGCTGGGGAACGTCGCGGCCAGTCTTGCGCTGATCGACGATCTGGGGTCTCGGATCGGAGCGATCGAGGACCAGCTGCGACGCTCAGGGGCCGATCATCCCTACGTGCCATTGCTATTGAGCGTCCCGGGGATCAGCTGGGTGCTGGGGTACACGATCGCCTCAGAGCTCGGCGAGATCGAACGGTTCGCCACCGCCAAGCACCTGGTCAGCTATACCGGCCTGTGCCCCCGCGTCAAACAGTCCGGCGACAGCGATCTCCGCGGGCCGCTATCCAAACACGGGCCGCGGTACCTGCGCTGGGGGCTGATCGAAGCCGCCCAAACCGCCGCCCGGCACCCCCTCTACAAAGAGCGCTACCAGCACACCAAACGCCGCCTAGGAAAACAACGCGGCTCAAAGATCGCCCAGATCGACCTCGCCCGCCAGCTCGCCGAGGCGATCTGGCACATGCTCAAAAGAAAACAACCCTTCGCTCCGGCAGGCGCCACAAAACGTCTGGCTGCCTGACAGCCCACTCTCGAAATGCGCCGCCGGAGCGAGCCCCAATGCAACCTAATCCTCCCCAGCCAGAGGAGGCGATAGAGAGATGAGCGCCGCTCAACACACCCAACCCACCCGCGGGCCCTAACCACCACCACCACCACCAAGGACCGGCAAACCCACCGCCCTTGACAACCAGCCCACCTTCATAGAGACGTTATGGTCGCTCTTGGGGCCCAGGGGGGCGGCGGCCGTGAGTGCGCTCGTGAGGCCCGCGCGCCGGGGCGTGCCGAACCCACCCGGGGTGCCGAACCCGCCCCCGCGACCGCGGAACCACCCCCACGAACCGCCGAACCCGCGCCGCGACCGCCGACGCCACCCCCGACCCGGCAAACCCCCACACCCCCGCCGCCCACGCCCCCCACCCACCATATTTTTGTCTATTGTCGTAAAGCGGACACGCTGACCGGCCGATGACGGGTCTGTCGCAAAAGGCAAACCCGTCGCGAGGCGGGGACGCAAAGCCAGGGGTCTCTCGTAGACAGCCCAGCCGCCGACCTCCAATGCACGGAACGACAACGGAGGTTTTGGATGCCCTACATCCCCGCGGGGCGCAGGCGAGGACTGTCCGTGGTGGCCATTCTGGCCGCTGCGGTGCTTGCACCTGCGACGGCCAATGCGGCGGTGAAGCCGCCGGATTGGATCGCCAACACGCTGTCGACGGTTGCGGTGGAACCACCCACCTGCTCCGACCCGACATTCGTACAGCCCTTCCAGGGTTACAACGACCAGAACCTCTACGTTCTGGCCCCCGGTGAGTCGGACTCGAACTTCACCGGAGACGGATGGCTCCTGATGAACGGAGCCAACGTCACCACGGCCACGCTGGCAGACGGCACGACTGGAAGCGTGCTTGACCTGCCCAGCGGCTCGATGGCCGTGAGCCCGCCCATGTGCGTGGCCTCCAACTACCCGACCGCGCGGAGCATGGCTCGCAACGTCAGCGGCGGCGGCGGTGTTCACGTATATGTCACCTACGCCGGAAGCTCCGACTGGAGCAAGGCCAAGGATGGCGGCAACTGCCACGGCAAGGGGAAGGCGTGGGGCTTGTCGGACAACGTCAAGCTCGACCCCGCCGACACCTCGGGCTGGCAGATCGTCCGGTTCGCCCTCGTCCCGGACGGCGATCACAACGACTACCAGGTCTACAACTTCTATGTCGATCCGTACGCCAAGCGCTGAGCTTGGCGACGGGAAACCATGAAGATCGTGACCGGGCTCGGCGACGTGGCGGCACTGCCGCCCGTCGCCGAGCCCACCGTTGCCCAATCAGATCGCACCGACGCCCGCGCGCAGGATTCTGCGGACCGTCTGCTGGAGGACTCCTGGAGCGACCGCCAGCGCCGCTCGTGGCGCCCACGCTGGCCTGAGGCCGTACAGGGCCCAAGCCGCGCCGGCACGCCCTTCCACCATTTGTCCACAATCTGGAGTAATGGTCTAAAGGGCTACACACGGACTGGCGATGAGGGTCTGTCGCAAAAGGCAAACCCGTCGCGAGGCGGGGACGCAAAGCCAGGGGTCTCCCCGAGACAGCCCAGCCGCCGACCTCCATTTGAGAACGCCACGGACGGAGGTTTCGGATGCCGTACATACCCGCAGGGCGCAGGCGAGGCGTGTCGATTGTGGCCGCGCTGACCGCTGGGCTGCTCGTGATCGCCCAGCCCGCGATCGCCAAGGCACCCCCAAAGCCGCCGCCCTCACATTCATCGAATTCGAGCTCCGGCGACATGTCGAGCGCGATCCAGAGCTACCTGGACTCGACGAACATCGACTCGTCATCATGCGCCGACCCGCAGCTCTCGCAGCCGTTCGCGGACGGCTGGAGCGACTCGGCGTATTACGCACTGGCGCCTGGTCAGGATGACTCGAGCTTCACCGGAAACCACTGGTTCCTGTGGAATGGCGCGAACATCACCTCGACCACCCTGCTCAATGGCAACCCCGGAAGCGTGCTTGACCTGCCGGGCGGCTCGCTGGCAGTGAGCCCTCCGATGTGCCTGGCGTACAACTACCCCACCGCCCGGATGATGGTCCGCAACATGGCGGGCAACAGCGGCGTGAGCACATATGTCGTGTACTTCCAGGGCTCCTCGTACCAGGTCAAGGACGGTGGAAACGCCAACGGGAACGGCAGCGGGAGCGGCAAGGCGTGGGGACTGTCCGGCCAGATCAGCCTCCAGCCCAGCAGCGATCCGGGCTGGCAGCTCGCCCGCTTTGTGCTCTACAACCCGGGTGGCGCCTCCAGCGACGCGCAGATCTACAACTTCTATGTCGATCCTTACGCCAAGCGCTGAACTCGGCGACACGGACGCGGTGGAGAAAATGTCTGAGCTCGGTGACGCGGCGGCTGTCCTGCCCGTCACCGAGCCTCGCACCGCCACCGACCAGGTGAGCGATCCTCGGGCAGGAGGCCAGGCCGATCGCCTGCTTGAGGACTCCTGGACCAAGCGCACGCGCCGGTCAGGCCGCCGCGAGATGATCGTGGAGGGCGCGGCGGCGGCGCTCTTCCTCGGCCTGGCGATCCCGCTGGCGCTCCCCACGCTGACCACGCATCTGCCTGACCTGGAGCTGGTATCGCTCCTGGTCATCTTGTACGCGGTCGTGGCCGGGACGATCGGGTTCCCGATCGGCGCCGGCTACCTCGTCCCCACGTACGCGATTCTCGTGCCGATGCTGCTGCTCCTGCCGCCGGCCATCGTTCCCCTGCTGGCCGCCACCGCCGGGGTGTTGGCCGCCCTTGGCCGCTTGGCCATGCGCAGAGGTCAGCCGGAACACGTGCTGTTCGCGATCCCCAACGCCTGGTATGCGGTGGGGCCCGCCGTCGTCCTGATGGTCGCGGGGTCGAACCACGGCTCGCTGGCCACCGCGGGGATCTACCTTGCCGCGTTCATGGCCGGGTGCCTGGTCGACCTCGTGACATCGACGCTCAGGGAGTCGGCCGCGCTCATGATCGCCCCACAGATCCAGCTGCGGGTGACGGCTCAGGTCTGGGTGATCGACGCCTGCATCGCCCCGCTGGGGCTGCTTCTGGCCGTGGCGGCGCGCCACGATCACGCCGCCGTGCTCATGGTCCTGCCCCTGGGAATGCTGCTGCTGGTCCTCCAGCGTGACCGTACGCAGCGGATCGTTCAGGCCCACGAGCGCCTGGAGCTGGCGATCACCGATCCGCTCACCCGCCTGGGGAACCGGCGCAAACTGTCGGCCGATCTCGTCGAGCGGATGCAGACCGCCTCGCGGGCGAGGCCGCTCGTTCTGATGGTCTTCGATCTGGACGGCTTCAAGGCCTACAACGACACGTTCGGCCACATGGCCGGGGACGCGCTGCTGGCCCGCATGGGGCGCAAGCTGGAAGAGGTCGTCGCTCCGGCGGGCGCCGCCTACCGCCTGGGAGGGGATGAGTTCTGCGTCGTTCTGGATGCACAGCCTGAGGACGTGCCGGCTGCCATGGCCCTCGTTACCGACGCGCTGCGGGAGGACGGGGAGACGTTCTCGATCGCCGCCTCGGGTGGGGCAGTGCTCCTGCCCCACGAAGCCAACACGGCCGAATACGGGCTCCAGCTGGCCGACGAGCGCATGTACCAGCGCAAGCAGAAGCGGCGCCCGTCGGCCGCTCGCGAGCAGACGCGGGACGTCCTGGTGCGGATCATGCAGGCCAAGCAGCCGGGTCTCACCGACCACACCAGCCAGGTGTCCCGGCTGGCCGTCACGGTGGCTCGCCGGCTCGGCGTGGATGCCGAGCAGATCGACGAGCTGGCCCGGGCCGCCGACCTGCACGACATCGGCAAGGTCGGGATCCCGGACGCGATCCTGGAGAAGCCAGGCTCGCTCGACCCCGCGGAGTGGGAGCTGATCCGTCAGCACACGCTGCTGGGAGAGCGGATCCTCAGTGCCGCGCCCGCCCTGCGCCCGGTGGCCCGGATCGTCCGCTCCAGCCACGAGCGCTGGGACGGCGATGGGTACCCGGATGGCCTGGTCGGTGAGGCGATTCCGCTGGCCGCGCGGATCGTGGCCGTATGCGACGCCTACGACGCCATGATCAGCGATCGCTGCTACCGCCCCGCCCGCAGCCCCGGCTTCGCGCGGGACGAGCTGCTCCGGGAGGCCGGCCGCCAGTTTGATCCCACGGTCGTAACGGCCGTGCTGGAGGTGCTGGACGAGCTGGAGCGGAAAGCGGCCCCCCGCTGCGAGAGCCCCAGCCGGTCCATGGGCCCGCGGATCCAGCCGCTGGTGCGCTCGCCCTCGCCCGTCTGAGGGCCGCGCAAGACACCGCTCATCCGACCCGTACATTCGTCCAATCGCTAAAGGCGGTACTCAAGTTCGCCGATGAGGGGTCTGTCGTAAGGGCAAACCCGTCGCGAGGCGGGGACGCAAAGCTAGGGGTCTCCTGGAGAGATTGCCCGGCCGCCGACGTCCATGTGTAAGTCCACGGACGGAGGTCACACGATGCGGTTTCTGGCCGCTCGAACCAAGCAGGGATTGCTCGTTCTGGCGACTCTGCTGGCCGGATCACTCATCTCTCTGCCAGCGGCGGCTCAGGCCGATGCGCAGCAGTGGATCGCCAGCGCCCTGGCCTCGCAGAGCCTCTCGGGCCCGACCTGCGCGGACCCGGCGCTCTCCCAGCCGTTCACGGCCTGGAAGGACCAGAACTACTACACGCTCGCCCCCGGGCAGTCTGACTCGAACTTCACCGGAGAGGACTGGCTCCTGCTGGGCGGCGCAAACATCCAGCAGAGCACGCTGGCCGACGGCAGCACCGGGAATGTCCTGGATCTGCCCAGCGGCTCACTGGCCATCAGCCCGCCCATGTGTGTGGACGTCAGATACCCCACGGCGCGCACGATGGTTCAGAACGTCACCGGCGGGGGTGGCGTGCACGCCTTCATCTCCTACGCCGGCACATCGACTTGGGGCAAGCCCAGGGACGGCGGGGCGGTCCACGGCAAGGACGGGAACTGGGCGCTCTCGGACCCCATCCACCTCCAGCCCAGCCACGATCCCGGCTGGCAGCTGGTCCGCTTCGGGCTCGTCCCGGACGGCAAGAACAGCGAGTTCCTCCTCTACAACCTCTATGTCGACCCTTATGCGAAGCGCTGAGGCGGACGAGCGGTACGCCACAGGTCAGGCTGAGCTGGCGGGCGCTTCAGAGGCCCTGAGGGACCCTCGCGCCCAGGATCCGGCCGACCGCCTGCTGGAGGAGTCCTGGACCGGGCGCGGGCATCGAGCGCCCCGCCGCGAGCTGGCGGTCGAGGCGCTCGCGGCGTTCGCCTTCCTGGCCGTGGCGGTCCCGATGGCGCTCCTCACGGACACCTCTGGAAGGCTGGATGTGGGGCTCGCCGTCTTCCTGGTCGCCCTGTACGCGCTCGTCGCCGGGACGATCCGCTTCCCGATCGGCGCCGGCCACCTTGTCCCCACCTACGCGATTCTCGTCCCGATGCTCCTGCTCCTGCCGCCGGCCGTGGTTCCCCTGCTGGCCGCCGGGGCATGGCTGCTGGCCTGCCTGGGCCGCATGATCGCGCGGCGCGGTCATCCCGAGCAGCTCGTGTTCGCGATTCCCAACGCCTGGTACGCGGTGGGGCCGGCGGTCGTGCTGGTGATCGCGGGATCGCAGCCCGGTTCGGACGCCACACCCTGGGTCTACGCGGCGGCCTTCCTGGCCGGGTGTCTGCTTGACCTGGTCGTTTCGACCATCCGCGAGGCCGGCGCCCACAGGGTCGCCCCCCGCGTTCAGCTCCGCGTGGCCACACAGGTGTGGCTGATCGACGTGTGCATCGCCCCGCTGGGTCTGCTCCTGGCCCTGGCGGCCCGTCACGATCACGCCGCCCTGCTCATGGTTCTGCCGCTGGGGCTGCTGCTGCTGGTCCTCCAGCGTGACCGCACGCATCGCATCGTCCAGGCCCAGCACCGCCTGGAGCTGGCGATCACCGATCCGCTGACCCGTCTGGGCAACCGGCGCAAGCTGGCCGCCGACCTCACCGAGCGGATGAAGACGGCCTCCCGCGTCAAGCCGCTTGTCCTGATGGTCTTCGATCTGGACGGCTTCAAGGCCTACAACGACACGTTCGGCCACATGGCCGGGGACGCACTGCTGGCCCGCATGGGCCGAAGGCTGGCCCAGCTCATCAGCGGGCAGGGGACCGCCTACCGTCTGGGCGGGGATGAGTTCTGCGTAGTCCTGTCGGCACAGCCTGAGAACGTGCCGGGGGCCGTGGCCCTCGTCACCGAGGCGCTGCGGGAGGACGGGGAGACGTTCTGCATCGCGGCCTCGGGCGGAGCAGTGCTCCTGCCCCACGAGGCGAGCAGCCCTGACTACGCGCTCCAGCTGGCCGACGAGCGCATGTATCAGCGCAAGCAGGACCGCCGCCCGTCGGCCGCTCGCGAGCAGACGCGCAACGTTCTGGTGCGGATCATGCAGGCCAAGCAGCCGGGCCTCAACGACCACACCAGCCAGGTCTCGCGCCTGGCGGTCACGGTGGCTCGCCGCCTCGGCGTGGATGCCGAGGAGATCGAGGAGCTGGCCCGGGCCGCCGACCTGCACGACATCGGCAAGGTGGGTATCCCGGACGCGATCCTGGACAAGCCGGGCGCGCTGGACTCTCAGGAGTGGGGGCTGATCCGCCAGCACACCCTGCTCGGGGAGCGGATTCTCAGCGCCGCTCCCGCCCTGCGCCCGGTGGCCCGGATCGTCCGCTCCAGTCACGAGCGCTGGGACGGCGGTGGCTACCCGGATGGTCTGGCCGGGGAGGCGATTCCGCTGTCCGCCCGGATCGTGGCCGCGTGCGACGCCTACGACGCCATCATCAGCGATCGCTGCTACCGCCCCGCCCGCACACCCGCGTTCGCGCGGGAGGAGCTGGTGCGTGAGGCCGGGGGGCAGTTTGATCCCTCGGTGGTGGCCGCCGTGCTGGTGGCCCTGGAGGAGCTGAAGGAGCCGCAGGCCTCAGAGCCGGCGATGGGCGAGCTCGTCTCCGCCGCTGCCTGAGGTCATCCGACGCCCAGCACCGCCGCCATCGGCTTGGGCTGGACCCCCAGCAGCTCGGCGTCGGCCGTCCCCCGGCGGGTGATCAGCGGGACCGCCAGCAGCTCGGCCTCGTCCCAGGTGGCGAACGCCGTCGGCCCCATCACCAGCTCCACCGACCTCAGGATCCGGCGCACCACCCGAGTCGGGATGGGCAGCGTGGGCCGGCGCCGGCGCAGCGAGCGCAGCACGACGCCCACGATCTCGGCGTAGGTGAGCGTCTCGGGTCCCGCGAGCTCGTAGCGCGCGCCTGAGGCCTGCTCGGCCATCGCCCCGCCCGGAAGCGCGGCCATGACGCAGTCAGCCACGTCCTCGGACCAGATCGGCTGGAAGGCCGCCCGGCCATCGCCCGCGATCGGGACCGCGGGCAGCAGCGACAGGCGCTCGGTCAGCGTGATGAAGTGATCGCTGGGCGAGTAGACGATCGACGGGGCGAACACGGTGCTGTTAAGCGAGGACTCCACCAGGGCCTTCTCGGCGGTCGCCTTGGCCCGGAGCAGCCTGGCCGGGCTGCGGGGCGACGCGCCCAGGGTGGAGAAGAAGACAAAGCGCTCCACCCCAGCCAGCTCGGCCGCTCGGACCAGGCGCCAGGCCGCGACTCCGCCCAGTTCCTCGATCGAGCCACCCGGCTGATCGCGAATCGAGGCCGCCAGGTGCACCACGGTGTCGACCCCCCGCAGGGCGTGCCGGAAGGACGACGGATCGGCCAGGTCTCCCAGCGCGATCTGGACCCGCACGCGCTGCCCGCCCAGGCGCCGTGGGTCACGCACCAGACAGCGGACGGGGACCCTCGCCTCGGTCAACCGCCGCAGGAGCGGCAGCCCGATGGTTCCTGTGGCGCCGGTCAGTAGGAGCACGACGCCGGAGGCTATCGATGGGATCGTCCTAGAATGGAACGCCCCTTAGTTCGAATCCAGGAAGAATGAACCCATGGCCTATGTGATCGCCGAGCCCTGCATCGGCACCAAGGACAATTCTTGCGTCGAGGTCTGCCCGGTCGACTGCATCCATCCCACGCCTGACGAGGCCGAGTACGAGAGCGTCGAGATGCTGTACATCGACCCTGAGGAGTGCATCGACTGCGATGCCTGCGTGGAGGCGTGCCCCGTGGACGCCTGCTTCGCCGAGGACCAGCTGCCTGAGGAGTGGCAGCAGTACACGAAGATCAACGCGGATTACTTCGGGAATAAATAGAGGTGTCGACCGGTCGCATGCGACCGGTCGCCGTGGGCTGCATGCAGCCCACGGGAGGGGCGGTGCATGCACCGCCCCACCAAAAATCAGGCCATGGGCAGTGACATGCCGAGTGGCTTCGGGCCCTCGGCCGGCTCGGCGGCCTGCATGACGGGCAGTTCCACCGGCGTCATCGCGATCACCCCACGCGCCGCGTGCTGGAGTGCCTGGGAGGCTGGATCGTCGGGCTCGGCGAGCACCACCGGGAGGCCGCTGTCTGCATGCTCGCGCAGGGGCATGGTCAGCGGAACATTGGCCAACAGCGGTACGTCGAGCTCCTCGGCCAGCAGCTGGCCGCCGCCCTCGCCGAACAGCTGGAAGCGCTCCCCGGTCGGGGTCACGAAGCTCGACATGTTCTCGATCACCCCCGCGATCTCAAGCTTCAGCTTGCCCGCCATCTCGGCGGACCGGCGGGCCACCTTCTGGGCCACGGGCTGCGGGGTGGTCACGATCAGGAACTTGGCCTGGGGCAGGAGCTGGGCCAGCGTCATCGACACGTCCCCTGTGCCCGGCGGCAGGTCGATCAGCAGGTAGTCAAGCTCGCCCCAGTCCACGTCCTCCAGGAACTGCTGGAGCGCCTTGTGGAGCATCGGGCCTCGCCACACCACGGCGGCGTCCTGCTCGATGAAGAACCCGATAGACATCACACTGATCGGCGCGGCGGGCGCGGTCAGCGGGATCAGCTTGCGATTCTCGTTGACCCGCGGGCGCTCGGCGCCCAGGCCCAGCATCCGAGGCTGCGAATAGCCCCACACGTCGGCATCCAGGACGCCCACCGAGCGTCCCTCGGAGGCCAGCGCCGCGGCGAGGTTGGCGGTCACGCTGGACTTGCCCACGCCGCCCTTGCCGGACCCCACGCAGATCACGTTCTTGACCTGGGCCAGCGCCCCGTCCGGGAGCGTGTTGCGGCCCAGCTTGCGGCCGAGCGCCGTCTTCTCCTGATCGGACAGGACGTCGAAGGCCACGTTGACGGCCGTCACGCCCTCCAGCTTCCGCACCGCGTCGGCCACTCCCGTCTGGAAGTGCGAGCGGATCGGGCAGCCCGGCGTCGTCAGTGAAACCATCACATCCACGACCCCGTTCTCGTGGATCTCCACCGAGCGCACCATCTCGAGCTCCACGATGTCCCGGCGCAGCTCGGGGTCGATCACGGCATGAAGGGAGTCGATCACCTGGTCTCTGGTGGGCATGGCCTTGATTGTAGGCGGGGCTCCCGGCCGCCCCCCTTAAGGACCGACGGGGCGCCACTTTCGTGACGCCCCGGCGGTTGAGGGAGGAGAGGTACTTCGTCCGCCGGCGAGGTGTGTATGGGCCGGCGAACCCTTCCCGCCTGGCGCTCTCCTGGGCGCCGGCGGGGGAAGTGACTACAGGCTGGAGCCGATCAGCCCCTGGGCGTCGGCGACGATCTTCTCGACCCGCGCGCCCACCTGGTTGGACTGCTTGGTGAGGTCCTTGCGGACCGAACGAGCCTCGCGCTCAACGCGCCGGCGGTTCTGCTTGATCGTGCGCTCGACCAGGTTGCGGCGCTGGCGCAGCTGGCGCTCGAACCGCGTGCGGGTCCGACGCACCTGGCGCTCGAAGCGGTTGCGGGCGGTGCTGCCTCGCCGCTCGTAGCGCCTCAGCTCGTGCTGAAAGCTGGACCGGGTGCTGTACTTGGTGGCCAGGCCCTGGATCGTCGAGACCAGGTTGTCCCGAGCCACCAGGCTCGCGCCCACGGGCACGAGCACGACGCGCTCAGCGATCACGCCCGCCTGCTGAAGGGGGGTGGTCGGAGTGGTCGTGGTGGTGGTCCTGGCGCGCGTCGCGGTGCGGGTCGAGCGCGTGCGACGAGTGCTTCGGGTGGACCGGCGCGCAGCCGTGGACCGGCTGCCCGTGCTCTTGCTCTTGCTCTTGCGGGCGCTCGACCGGGCGGTCGACGCACCGCGGGGGGTGCTGGTGGTGGCCATCGTGTCTCTCTCCAATTTCGCTTTTCAAT
The DNA here is from genome assembly GCA_045805485.1 of Solirubrobacteraceae bacterium. GTDB lineage: Bacteria > Actinomycetota > Thermoleophilia > Solirubrobacterales > Solirubrobacteraceae > Palsa-465. Next base: position 12,921 of record JBJMLC010000063.1, read on the forward strand.
CGATGATACCGAACATGTGTTTGTACCCGGTGTCCGGGGGCGGGTTACATCCGGTTCCCAGGAAAGACACAGTGGGCGTGTGAGAGGGCGCACAGACGAGGGCGAATGCGCTCCGCGCCACCGGGCCCCGGCGCACCCCCGCGGGGCCGGTGCACGCCCCCTCCCGCGGCGAGCACCCACCCTTCCCGCGGCGAGCGTGTCCGATTTTCAGCTAATAGCGGGGTATTTTCGACACGCTCCGCGCCATGGGCGCCCCGCCCCAAGGGACCGTGCCGAGTTTGCGGCAATTATTCCGGTTGTTTCGACACGCTCCGCCCGGACCGCCCAAGCCCCCGGGCAAGCCCCGGACCGCCCAGCCCCCCGGACCGCCCAAAAACGCCCCGCCTAACTCCCCGCAACCGGCGCCGCCGTCCGCTCCAGCCAGGCCTTGGGGTTCTCCAGCTCCTGCACGGTGGGCAGGGCGTCTGGGCCTGAGAAGACGTGGTGGAGGGCCTCGGTTCCTCCGGAGGCCACGATGGCGTCGCAGAACCGCTTGCCCTGTTCGTACTGGCGCATCTTCATGTCCAGCCCCAGCAGGCGGCCCACCAGGCGGGAGAGTCTGGACTGCGAGCGCCGGCGCTGGTTGAGGCTGGCGCGGAGCCGGGACAGTGAAGGAACCAGGTCTGGGGCCACCACGTCCATCACGTGCTCGGCGTGACCCTCGATCACCGCCATCACGGTCTGAACCCGGTCCAGCAGGTCTCGCTCGCCCTTCGTGGTCACGATTGACATGAGATCGCCCTGGCGTAGCGCGGCGATCAGCCGGCGCATCTCGTGGCCGTTGGGAGCCTGGAGCTTGCGGGGTTGGTCCAGGCGCACCTCGGCGCTGGCCAGCAGCTCCTGGACCAGACCGGCCACGTGCCTGTGCAGCCACGGCACCCCGGCGAACTGGACGGCGTGCGTGACCTCATGAAGGGCCACCCAGGTCATGAACTGCTGCTCATCGGCCCCGAACGACCGCATCGCCTGGCCCAGGTTGGGCAGTACGAACAGCAGCCGAGGCGGACGGTCCTTCACCGCCTCGTCCAGGAGCACCAGCTCGTACTGCCCCAGGACCCGCTGGCCCAGGTACCCCAGGACGACCCCGATCTCGGCCGACAGGACGAACCCCATGCCGATCTGCAGCGCCGGGCGCAGCGGTCCCAGGTTCCGGCCGGCCCGCATGAGCACGGGGTCGAGCAGGACGCGCATCGTGGCGATGTTGCTGGCCACCCACTCGCGGCGCCCGATGCCCTCGGGTGGGGGCAGCGGCCGGGCGGGCGTCAGCCCGGTGTAGGCCACGACCCGCTCCTCGGCCTGGACGGCCAGGGGTGCCAGGTCGATCGTTGGGCCGTGCCCGTCGCCGGTGCCGGCCACGAACGTGGCGATTCGCTCGGCCACGAACCAGTCGATCATGCCGGGATCCTCTCCAGCTCGCGCAGTGTCTCCAGGCTCCGTGCCGCCACCACCGGTGAGCTGGGCTCCGCGTCCAGGGGGGCGCCCAGGGGCTCATCACAGCCGGGGAACGAGACAAAGCCCCCCGCCTCCCGGACGATCAGCTGCCCGGCCGCGCAATCGACTCCCCGGGCCCGGCGCAGCGACACCAGTCCGTCGAACCGGGCCGCGGCCACCTGACAGAGGGACGAGGCAATCGTGCCCAGCGCCCGCAGCCGGTAGGACGCGCTTGCCAACCCGTCGATCGAGGCCGCCACCCAACGGGGATCGGCCGACTCTATTCCCAGCACCTCCAGTCGGCCATCGCTGCCGCGTCGCTCGCCGAGCGTCGGATCAAGCCCCTCACCGTTGCGCCGAGCGCCCTCGCCCCGCCGGGCCCACCACTCCTCCGAGGACCCGAAGTCGTACACGAAGCCGAAGTCCACGTCGGCCATCGTCTGGCCGGAGGCCACGGCCAGCGAGAGCGCGTGGTGGGGGATCCCCCGTTTGGCGTTCAACGATCCGTCGATCGGGTCAATGATCACCCAGACTGCCAGGTCGCCGAAGTCCACCCGCCCGCGTTCCTCGGAGAAAGCGGTGAAGCCGTAGCCCTGCTCGCGCAGGCCGGCAAGCTCATCGAGGATCACCGACTCGGCGCTGCGATCGATGACCAGGGTGCGGTCGCCGCCGCTTCCGCGCGTCCCGGTCTCCACCGCCCGCTCTTCCGTGGTGGCGGCCTGGGCGAGGATCTCGCTCAACCCCAGCACGGCCCGCCGGCAGATGCCGAGCCAGTCGGCATCCAGGGCTGAGCGCGTCGAGGTCACGCCGGGTTCGCGGGTGTGCTCACCGCACTTATGCTGTCAGACGTGGGCATCCTTCCTGAGGATCTGCTTCCCGCCCAGCGGCAGGCTGTCACCTTCAAGGGTGGTTCCCTCCTCGTCCTCGGGGGCGCCGGCACCGGCAAGACGCGGGTCATCTATGAGCGATTCCGCTGGCTGGTGGATCAGGGATACCGGCCTGAGAGGATCGCCCTCATGGCTCCCTCGCAGGGCCGCGCGGACGCGCTTCGGGAAGGCCTGGAGCGGCGGCTGAGCGAGGGCTATGACGAGCTCGTGGCGGGCACCCCGGCTGAGCTGGCCGGGCTGGTCCTGGAGTCGGCCACTGGCGGCCCGGACACGCTCAGCCCCACGCTTGCGGCCAGCGAGCGCTTCGCCCTGCTGATGGAGCACATCGACGAGCTGCCACTGGAGCGCCATGACTTCGGCGGCAGTGCCCGGGCGCTCCTGACCGGCTTCGTGCGCCGGATAGATCGCCTGAAGGCTCACCTGATCACGGCCGAGGATTACGCGCGCTGGGCGGCCTCGCTGGATGACGGCTCGGAGCCCGGCCGAGCCGCCCTGGAGCGCGAGTTCTCAGAGGTCTACCGAGCCCACGACCGGATCCTGGCCACAGCAGGGGCTCGGGACGCGGGGGATCTGCTGCGCGACGCCCTCCGGCTGATCGCGGAGCGGCCATCCGCCGCCCGGCGTTTCGATCACCTGCTTGTCGACGACGGGCACGAGTTGGACCCCGCTCCGGCCCGGCTGGCGCGCGAGCTGGGTAGCGGCCGGATCACGGTGGCAGCCGACCCCGTTCTGGGCGCGTTCGCCCTGGAGGGGGCCGAGCGGGTCGGCCTGGAACGCAGCCTGCGCTGCCCGAGCCCCGTGATCGGCGCGGCGCAGGCTCTGGTGGAGTTCCGGTGCCAGCCCTCGGGGCATCCCGGCGAGGTCGCGTTCTGGCGCTGCGCCGGCGATCGCGCCCAGGCGCAGGCGGTGGCGGCCGATATCGAGCAGGTGCTGGCCCGGACGGGAACCGACCCCGGCGACGTGGCAGTCCTGGTCCCCTCGGTTACGCGTGAGGGCCAGGCCGTGGCCGTGGCGCTGGAGGAGCGCGCGGTGCCCCATCGCCTCATGGGGGCGGCGGCGTTTTTCCAGCGGGCGGAGATCCGGGATCTCCTGGCCTGGCTGCGCCTGCTGGCGGATGCCTCGGACGCCCCGGCCGCGGTGCGGGTCCTGGCCCGGCCGCCCATCGAGCTCCGTTCGGTGGACATCGCTCGGTGCATTCAGATCGCCCGGCGGCGCAAGCTGGACATGGTCGCGGGCCTGGCCGCGGCGACCGAGGCTCCGCAGGTGCCGCCGGAGGCGCGGGAGCGGATCCGAGTCCTGCTCAAGCTCTACCGAGCAGGGATGGCTGCGTTTGACACCACGCGCCCCGATCTCTACGTGCATCGGCTGATCGACAGGCTCGGTCTGCGCCGCCATCAGCTGTTCGCCGCCCAGGCCGATGTGGTGCAGCGGCTCCGTGCCCTGGCTCGGTTTGGCGAACTGGCCGCCGCCTACGCACGTCGCTCGCCCCAGGCCACCCCGCGGCAGTTCGCGCGGTTCATCGCCGCCGTGGCCGAGTCCGGAACCCGAGAGCAGGACGAGCTGGAGCAGCCGGACTCCAAGGCCGTACTCGTCTCCTCGCTGGACGCTGGCGCCGAGGTGAGCGCTCAGCACGTCTACGTCGTGGGTCTGCACGCCGCCATGGCGCTGCCCTCGCCTGAGCCCGTGCCCGGAGAGCTGACAACCGGGGAGCGGCCGGAGCTCGGCGGGGAGCGCGCCCTGCGCCGGGCCCTTTACCTGGCCATCACCCGGTCCGGAGGCCGCGTCGTCCTGGCCTATCCCGGCGAGGGCGAACGGGGAGCGCTGCTGCGCCCCCTTCCGGCCATCGAAGCCGCGCGCGCCGGCCTGGGAGCCCAGTGGGAGGACAAGCCCGAGGAGCTCTTCGGCCCCGCCGAAACGCTCCACTCCACCTACCGTCTGCTCCGGGACGAGGTGCTCGAGTCCACGATGCGGGTGGGCGGACGGCTGGGTGAGCTTCGCCTGGACACCGATCTCGACGTCTCCCACGCGGTCGTGCGCTACCTGGAGCTGCTCAAGCTCGCCGCCGTGATCGAGCGGCCGGAGGGACAGAGCCTGGCCGAGGCGATCCGGGACGTCAACGCCCGGATCCTCCAGGCCGTGACCGCCGAGCAGCGGGAGATCCTCACGTCTTCGGCTCTGGACGACTACCTGCTGGATGCCGAGCGTGATGTGCGCCGCCGGACCCAGGCCATCGCGGCCCGGGACGAGCCCTCGCTGGAGCCCTTCCTGCCCAAGCGCGGCGAGGGCGTCCTGCTGTCGGCCTCCGACATCGACACCTACCGGACCTGCCCGTTGAAGTACAAGTTCGCCCGGGTCTTTCGGATCCCCCAGGAGCCCACGATCCACCAGCGGTTCGGAATTCTGGTCCATCAGGTGCTGGAGCGCTTTCACGCCGGGGAGGGCGCCAGCGGGACCCTGCCCCAGCTGCTCGGGCTGCTGGACGCGGGGTGGCGCCGGGCGGGCTTCGGCGACAGCGAGGAGGAGCGCCAGCTCAGGGGCAAGGCGGCCGCCGCACTGGAGCGCTACTGGGATCGCTTCCGCTCCCAGGAGTCAGAGCCGATGTGGTTTGAGCGCTCGTTCACGTTCAAGCTCGGGCCGCACCTTCTGCGCGGCCGGGTGGATCGCGTGGATCGGCTCCCGGGAGGGGAATATGAGCTGATCGATTACAAGACCGGCCGTCCCAAGAGCTCCGAGCAGCTCATCGACGATGTCCAGCTTTCGCTGTACGCCGTGGGGGCACGTGAGGCCTGGAGCCTGGAGTCCTCCACTCAGGCGTACTACTACGTGCTGGATGACCAGAAGGTCAGCGTTCCGGTGGACCAGACCGATCGCGCGGAGTGGATCCGAGAGGTGGCGCTGGAGGTGGCCGCTGGCATCCTCTCGCAGGGCTTTGAGCCCACCCCCTCCTACGCCGCCTGCTCGGTGTGCGACTACCGCCTGATGTGCCCGGCGGCCGAGCGATGAGCGGGCAGCCGGTCGTCCCCCCGCCGCCTCCCTCCGGCCAGCAGTTCCAGATCGTCCACGGAGACCAGCGGGTCACGATCGTCGAGGTGGGCGGGGGCATCCGCGAATACGTGGCCGGTGAGCGCTCGGTGCTCGACCCATACCCGCTTGAGGAGATGTGCGACGGAGCCCACGGTGCTCCCCTGATCCCCTGGCCCAACCGCCTGGGGGGCGGGCGGTATTCGTTTGAGGGCGAGGACTACCAGCTGGCCATCACCGAGCCGCCGGCCGGCAACGCCATCCACGGCCTGCTCCGCTGGCGGAACTGGGAGCCCCTGGAGCGCTCGGCCGATCGGGTGCGCGTGGGTACCCGTCTGCACCCGCTTGCCGGCTGGCCGTTCCCGCTGGACCTCTCCATCACCTACTCGCTCGGCGATGAGGGCCTGACCGTGGAGACCAGCGCCACCAACATCGGCTCCCAGGCCTGCCCCTACGGCACCGGACAGCACCCGTACCTGTCAGCGGGAGCCGGAGCCACCGTCGATGAGTGCACGCTGCGGTTCCGGGCGGGCACCCGGATCCTCACCGACCCCGACCATCAGCTGCCCACCGGCTCTGAGCCGGTGGAGGGGACGCCGTTTGACTTCGGCTCTGCCCGCCGCATCGGGGATCTGCAAATCGACGACGGGTTCACAGACCTGGAGCGCGGCGCCGACGGACGCGTCTGGGTTGCTCTGGGGTGCCCGGATGGCCGGACCGTGGAGCTGTGGTGCGATGACTCCTACTCGGTCCTGCAGCTGTACACCGGCCACACCCTTGCCACACCGCGCCGGCGCCTCGGCCTGGCCGCCGAGCCGATGACGTGTCCACCCAACGCGCTTCAGACCGGAGAGGGGATCGTCCGCCTGGAGCCTGGGCAGACGCATCTCGCGCGCTGGGGTGTCAGGCTCGTCTGAGGACTAGCTCGGCTCTTCGCCGCGCTGCCTCAAAAAGCGCTGGAGGTCACGGGCGATCGAATCCCCTGAGGGAAGCGGCCCCTCCGGCCCCACCGGATCCTCGCTCGTCACCTGCTCCAGGCGCTCGACGAACGCCTGCACCTCAGGATCGCTCTGCACGGCCACGTTGACCCGTCGCTCGTATTCGCCCGCCGCCTCCTCCAGCTCAGAGGCATCCACGGCGACGCCCACCAGGCCTTCAAGCTTCCTCACCAGGGCCAGCGACGCCTTGGGGTTGGGACTGGCGGCCACGTAGTGGGGGACGGCCGCCCACAGGCTGGCCGACGGGAGTCCCTCACGCTGGCAGGCGGCATGCAGCACGCCCACGATCCCGGTCGGTCCCTCATATGAGGAACGGCTGAGGCCCAGCCGTGCTATCAACACCGGATCGGAGGCCAGGCCGGTCACGGACACCGGGCGGGTGTGGGGAACGTCGGCCAGCAGCGCGCCCAGCGTCACCACGAGCTGGGTGCCCAGCGCCTCGGCCAGCTCCACGATCACGCCCGTGAACGTGCGCCACCGCATCGAGGGCTCGGTTCCCACCAGCAGGATCAGGTCGCGGGGTGCCCGGGGCACTCTGGCCTCGAACAGCTCCACGGCCGGCCACACGATCTCCCGGGTCTCGCCGCCCACCATCTTGACCTGCGGCCGGGCCGATTGGAAGTCGTAGAACTCCTCCGGATCGATGGTGGCGAACCGCTGGCCATCCAGTGTCCCGGCCACGAACGTCAGCGCGGTGGAGGCGGCGTCGGCGGCGTCGTTCCAGCCCTTGAATGCGCACACCAGCGCGGGGGCCCGCAGGCCATCCGGGCGGTATTCCCACTGCAGCGGGTGCATCCGACTCACCGTACATGATGAGCACATGGCCGCTGACGCCTTCACCCTGGCCACACAGGCCGACGACCGCTCCGACGACTCGCCGACGATCGCCATGCTTCGCCCTGCCCAGGACGTCAAGGGGATGTTCGCCTGCATCCGGAAGGACAGGCTGACCACGCGGTCCGGCAGTCCGTATCTGGCGCTTGAGCTGCGCGACCGTACCGGCTCGATTACGGCCCGCGCCTTCCGGGACGCCGACGCGCTGGCGGGCCGGTTCGAGCGAGGAGACCTGGTGCGGGTGGCCGGGCGCGTCGAGCGCTTCCGGGACCAACTGGTGCTGGAGGTGCAGGACATCGAGCGAGCCCAGCTTCAGGACGACGCTGAGGCCGCCATGTTCCTCCCCGCCGCCTACCGGGACCTGGATGAGCTGGACGGCTTCCTGGAGCACCTGGCGGCCCAGGTCTACGACCGTCCGTTCCGCGGGCTCCTGGATCGCATGCTGGCCGACAGCCAGCTTCGTGCCCAGTGGCGGCGGGCGCCGTGTAGCCGGGCCGGCCACCACGCATACCTGGGCGGCCTGCTGGAGCACACCGTGGCCGTGGCCACGCTGGCCCACGAGCTATGCCAGCTTCACCCCCGCCTGAACAGCGACCTGTTGCTGGCCGCGGCCATCACCCACGACATCGGCCGGGCCCGAGAGTTCACCTACGGAGCCGAGATCGGTCTCACGCCCGAGGGCCGCCTGCTGGGGCACCTGGTGATTGGCGAGCGGATGCTCTCTGAGCGGGCCGGCGGCCTGGACGAGGAACGGCGCCTGGCGCTGCTGCACTGCCTGCTGTGCCATCACGGCGCGGCCAGCGCGCCGGGAGGGCGCTTTCAGTCCGCCGAGGCGCTGGCGCTGTACCGGTTGAACGCGCTCGACGCCGGAGTCAAGGGCGCGTTCGAACGCGGGCTGGCCGACTGAGCATCGTCAGCCGAGGCGCCATCGCCACCATCGTCTCCTGAAGGACCGGGGGCGTCGGCCTCGGTCAGGCGGACGATCTCGAACCCCGCGTAGGCCAGCATCTGGGGCACCTCACGCACGGGCTCCCGGTCCTTGTCTCGCTCAACCTCGTCCAGCTGCCCCCAGGCCACGAGCAGCGGGTGGATCTTGCGGGCGTCGTCACGCACCGGGCCGAAGCGCCAGCCATTGCGCACCTTGTCCGCCACCCAGCGGTCATGCTCAGAGCGGGCCAGACCCTCGACCTCCTCCGCTGTGAAGGAGAGCAGCTGGCCGTGGGGATCGATCAGGGGGGCGGGGACGAGGATGCACCCCGCGGCCGCCAGCTGGCCGCCGATGCCGTCGGCGAAGGCCCGGTTGGCGTCCTTCCACTGCTCGTCAAGCTGCTCCCAGGGGACCATCAGCCCCTCGCCGAGCGGCACGCCGCGATCCAGCTGGTGGCGCACGTACTCCTCATGCTTGGCCCGGGCCAGGGCCTCGTTTGTCCCCCGGAGCAGCGGGCCCACCTGCAGGGCACGCTCCAGGACCCCGAATCCGTACACGCCGTGGGCGGTCTCCGGATCGTCGTGCAGGATGGTGGCCAGGCCGACCCCGGCCTCATTGACCGCCAGGGCGAACGGGACGCCCTGAAGCTCGGGTCGTGCCCGCAGCGCCAGCGCCGCCTCCAGCGCCTGCGCCTCCTGCTCGACGCAGATGTACACGGCGGTGACAGCATGCCCGTCGCCCACGTCCACGTTCAGCGAGCCTCGCTGGAGCTCCACCCCCAGCGGCGCGGATGCGGCTCGCAGGTCGCAGATCCGCTCCAGCTCGGGATACCGGGCCAGGAGGCGCAGCCGGGCCGCCTCGGCGTCCTCTTCGAGGATCGTCAGCCTCAGGTGCTCGCCCTCCGCCGGCTGGCTTCTCTGCCACAGGCGGGCCACGTTCAGGATCAGCGAGTCGCCGATCCCATCCAGCCCCGCGACCAGAACGTGCGGTCGCCTGGGCGCTGCAGGCTCGGCCACTGCGGGGAACGGCGGTCGCTCGTCCAGCAGGATTCGCGCGCCCGTCTCGAAGGCGTTGAAGAACTCCATGCGCAGCGCTTCGGCGCCCAGGCGGCTGATCGCCTCGGCCTTGAGCATCCGCCACAGGCCCGGCTGCTCCAGGTGGACCAGGACGTGGAGCACTCCCGCCGTCCGGCGCGCGGCCAGCTTGGCGGCCGAGACCGCGACCTCCACGTTGCGCCCATCCTCCCCACACGCTGCGACCAGGTATCGGGCGAAGTCCGTCCTGGCCTTGGCCAGCATGCGCTGGTCCCTGGCGTCTCCGGCCAGAACCGTGATGCCGCGCTCCCGCGCGCTCTGGAGCAGCTCGTTGGCCTCGTCCACGTCGATGGCGACCACGCGGAACCCCTGGGCACGGAAGGCGCTGGCCAGCCGGAAGCCCATCTCACCGAGTCCGGCCACGACCACGTGACCTCGGGTCAGAAACCGGATGCCGACCAGCTGGACCTGGGTGCGGAACACGGTCACCACGCCCCGGAACACCGCGTACCCGACCAGAATCGGAGCCAGGAACCTGGCCACCTCCATGGCCCAGGGGATCGGAGGCTCGACGTCGTAGCCGTCCAGCTCGAACAGCGTCAGCGTCCGATAGAAGGAGTCGATGACCTGGCCATGCTGGTCGTGGGCTCTCATGTACTGCTGAAAGCCGATCGTCCCCAGCACGAATACGGCCACCGTCGCCAGGGCCAGGACGACCGGCCGGAGCTCCAGCCAGCCCGGGCGGATCCGCTCGTACCAAAAGATCTTGAACGCCCGCCAGCGGGAGGCCGGGAGCGTCATGGCGCCTGCCGATGGCCGTTGGACATGGCGGCGCTGGGGGCGAGCTCGGCCTCGTTCGCGGCCGCCGCCGAGTCAGGAGCCGACCACGGCGGCGGCACGAGCACAAGCCTGGATCGATGCTGGCGACGCGAGACGGGAGCCGGCTCGATCGACACCAGCGTCCAGTTCTCGCCCCGCAGCTCCAGGGTCCAGTACTGCGCGAACTCCTGGCGGCGGCGCTCCCGACGGGTCTGGAGGCGGATCCACAGCACGACCAGCACGGCCGGGATCAGGAAGCCGAACGCGCTGTACCAGTGCCCGAGGTGCGCGGGGACGATCATGCCGCCGCCGAGAGGAGCCACAGACCCAGACAGGTGAAGGCCACCATCACGCCGAGCATCCAGTACTGAGACCGGATGGCATCGCTGGCCCGGCCGTCCAGCACGAGCACCCCGCCCGGTCCGACGCTGGCCCCGCCGGCATTCCACTGGTGGCGGTACAGAGCCACCGCCCGGTCGTGAGCCAGGACGAGACCGCACACATGACCCGCCAGCAGCGCGGCCACGTCCACGTACCAGGCCTGGCTGGCGCTGATGAACCCGTAGTCGATGGAGGCGTGGGCGGTGCCGAAGAGGTTGGCCCCGGTGCCCAGCGGGTCGGAGATCAGGTAGCCGATCGTCTGCCCCTGATAGACCAGGAAGGTGAAGTAGTGGGCCATCACATAGGCCAGGGCGATCGGCACGAGCGTGTGGGCGAAGCGCCGGGCGAGCTCCGGGGTGGTGAAGCGATGATCGATCGACCGCATGCCCAGGATCCCCAGCCGGTAGATCGCCGTCACCAGCAGGATCATGGCCAGCAGCCCAAGCGTGTTGATGAGCTCCAGCGCGCCCTCGCCTCCCAGCCCGCTCAGGCTCGTCTGCCAGCCCGGCAGCGCCTCGGTCCAGGCGGTGCTCTGGGACAGTCCATCGAACGAGGTGCTGCCGATCATCACGGCCAGCAGCGCGATCGTGCCCGGAAGCACCTCCATGTGGGCCACGCCCTCCAGGGGACGCCGAAGTGACAGCCTGCCCCCCTCCCAGTGCACGGGGGAGAGTTTGGCGAACAACCCGAAGTACACCGCGAGCGGATCTCCGTGGCGCTCCCACGTCTCGATGCCGAACGCGGCCATGGCCAGGAGCTGTGTGGCTGCGCAGGCCAGGACGAGAATGGCCAGCGTGGAGGGGACGTCCCGGCTGGGCAGGACGAGCTCCACCCAGGCGAAGGCCAGGATTCCGAGCGCCGCGGGCCAGTGCCCCAGGCGCACCGGGTAGCGGAGCGGCGGGCGCATCCGCGTGCCCGCCCGGCGGCCCAGCCAGGCCACCGCCCGGGCGGTCGCCCGCCATGGGTTCAGCGCCCGAAACACGTCGCCGAACAGGGCGCTCCCGGCGGCCAGTCCGACCCAGAAGAACACGAACACGGCCACGGGCGCCAGGTTCCGCGTGGCCTCGTCCTGCTCGCCGGCCAGGCCGGCGTAGACGACCAGTACGAACACGGCGATCCCCAGCCCGCCGGCCGTCGGCTCCAGCAGCCGGGGCACGGTTGCCACCACGCGCTCCCGCGTCTGCTCCAGTCGGGGCTCCGGCCACAGCGTGGCCAGCGCCACGAACGAGGCCACGAGCACGATCGACGCCGCCCAGGCAAAGAGCCACGTGGGGATGGGGAGATCGGTGACCCCGCCGATCCCGTGGGCACCGGCCAGGCCGGGTAGGAGCGCTTGACCCAGGAGCGCCAGCCCGGTGCCTGCCAGAAGCGTGCGAAGCGGCCTCACGGCTCCACCGTCACCTGGGCCAGGGTCTCGGCGTGCTCCTCCAGCTCCACGGGGTAGGACCCCTCGATCGTCGCTCTGATCAGGAAGTGCACGGGATGCCCTGGAGCGACGTCCTTGTGGATGTCGTAGCCGTGGAAGTGGACCTCGTCGGCCATGTCGCTTGAGACGGTCAGGTCGATGAGCGCGCCCTTCTTGTAGGTCAGGAGGTGGGTGCCGCCGAGCGGGACCCCCTGGCGGACCACGATCGTGGCCGGCCTGGCGCTGGCGATCTTCGTGGCTGGGGCCAGGGCGATGCCCACAAACGCAGCCACCAGGATGGCCGCGGCGACTCCGAGCAGCCAGCCGCGCTGCCTGGAGGAGATCGCGAGCTGTTTGGAGGCCGCCCGGAGGCGACCCTCCACCCGCACGGTGGCCCGGCGGTCTGCACCGGGGGCGGGGCCCGCGGCGCCCATGTACTCGAACGACAGCGGGCCGTCCACCCAGAGCTCGCCGGCGGGCGAGGCATCCAGCTGGGGCTGCCAGCCGGCCATGACCGACGGCGACACCAGCCGCCGCAGGCGATCGCGGTCGCGCCCCCGCCACGCGGGGTCCAGGGCGCAGAACAGCTTCACCGCGGCCTCCATGGCCTCGACCGCGAATGGGTCGTCGGGCAGGACGGAGAGGGCCCTCAGGCGGCGGTGTCGCTGGTAGCGGAGACCCAGCGTGATCGCGGCGATCACCCCGATGAGAAGCCCGATGCCCAGCCAGACGGCCCAGGCGTGCGGTGGGCCCTCCTCGTTGTTGAACCACGGGGGCGGTTGGCCGGCGGGGTGGTTAACTACCGCGGGCAGGAGCGGCCCGATCAGGGACGCAGCTTTGGCTCCGATCAGGGGCATCAAGATCATGGTGACATGACGAAATCCCGATTCGCCCCCGGGCAGGACCCTAGTATTTTCTCCGCCGCGCCGGTAGCGTTCATGCCTACCACCACGCGGAGCCAGGGGGCAGGACAAAAACTAGGGTACGGCCCTGGGGCAAAACCGGGACCCAGTAGATACCGTCTGCGAGCGGACGGGGGAAGCAAAAATCAAATCTGAGGGGTTGCGCACGTGAGCACCGTTTCCACGAGCGCTGACGGCAAGTCGGCGCCGGACGCACTCAAGCCAGATTCGATCTGGAAGAAGTTCAACGTTCACAAGGTCCCGCCCGGGAAGATCGTCCTGACGGCCTTCGCGTCCTACCTGATCGTGGCGCTGGCCTGGCTGGGTGGGTCCACGATCTGGCTGGCGTTCGGCCTGGCGCTGATCCCGTGGGTGCCGATCGCGTTCCTGGAGCTCGAGTGGACGTACAAGCACTACGGCTGGTTCGTGATCTTCTTCGCGATGGCGATCGTGCAGGCCATCCACTATTCCGAGCACTGCATCGAGGTCATCCAGGTCCACATCTTCAACACGCCGGTGCCCGACGCGCTGGCCATCTTCTCCAAGCTGAACGTGGAGGGTGTGCACTTCTTCGGGGACACGTTCCTGACCATCGGCACGATGGCTCTGCTGTGGAAGTTCCCCCGCAACCCCTGGCTGTGGGTGGCCGCTCCGTTCCAGATCCTGCATCAGGCCGAGCACACCTTCCTGTTCTTCACTCATGTCCTGTGGGGATACCCCGCGGGTGGTCCGGGCCTCCTGGCCTTCAAGCCGGCCAGCGCCGCCGGTCCCCAGCTCGACGGCGCCCTGGGGTCGCTGTTGAACCGGCCGGACCTGCACTGGATCTACAACACGTTGTTCACGATCCCGTTCTGCATCGCCCTGGTCTGGCAGCTCAAGCGGACGTATGACGAGGCGCTTGACGAGGCCTTCCCCGAGGCGCCCAAGTCAGAGCTGGTGGCCGCGGCCAGGCACTGCGAGACGTTCAACTACGTGCCGGGCGAGACCGTCGTCTCCCCCGGTGACTTGGCCCACCGGCTGTACATCATCACCGCGGGCGAGGCCGACGTGATCGACGAGCAGGACGGCCAGGAGGTCGTGCTGGGCACGCTGAGTCACGGCAAGGTGTTCGGCGAGCACGGCCTGGCGGTGCCCGGGGCGGTGCATGACAAGACGATCCGCGCCAAGACCGAGCTGACCGTCCTGGCCATGGACGACGAGACCTTCCAGCACCTGGAGAAGGCCAGACACCATCCGCCGGAGCAGGGTGAGACCCCCCCGCCGGCGGCACCGTCGACACAGCCGGCGCCCGCCGTCTGATCTGCGAAACCACGAGTCAAAAGCGAGAACGAGATGCTTGATTTGGCCTCAATGGCGTTTTACACCCACGACAGGCCCGGTGGCTTCATCCTCGTTGGCGTTTTCTGCGGGTCCATGATCCTGTGGTGCCTCTACGTCGCGTGGAGGAACTTCGGTCCGCCGGCCAAGCGCCGGGCTGAGGAAGCCGACCGAAGTTGAGCGAGCCGCCCGAGCCGCTGGCCGACGGGCAGATGTCGGCCGGCAACCGCTCCCCCGATGGGTCGGCGGCGGGCTCCGGGCGAGGCGAGGCCTCAGGACCTGGTGCCGGCACGCCGCTCTCAGCCAGCGAGTCCATGATGCTCCGGTTCAACCCGGCCGGAGCCGCCGGCGTGGGCCAGGGCTTCACCCCCATCGCCGACTACGCCTTCCTGTCCGACTGCCACACCGGAGCGCTGGTGGGCCCGGACGGCGCCATCGATTGGATGTGCATCCCGCGGTTCGACTCCCCCAGCGTTTTCACAGCGCTGCTGGACCGAAGCGCCGGGCAGTTCCGCGTCGGACCCTACGGCGTGTACGTGCCGCTGGCCCGGCGTTACCTACCGGGCACCAACGTGCTGGAGACGACGTGGATGACCCGCGGGGGCTGGCTCGTGGTCCGGGACGCGCTGGCCATCGGCCCTTGGAGGGACGGGATCCACATGGGGGTGATGACCCGCCCGCCCACCGACGAGTGCTCTCAGCAGACCCTGATCCGGCTCGTGGAGTGTGTCCAGGGACAGGTGGAGCTGGAGGCCGTCTGCGAGCCGATGTTCGACTACGCACGTGAGCCGGCCATCTGGGAGCTCTCCGCCGATGAGCACGGCGGACTGGCCCACGGACGCGGCAAGCACGGGCCTGAGGGCGAGCTCCTGGAGGTCCGCATGGCCAGCAACCTCCGGCTGGGGATCGAGTCGTCTCGGGTGCGGGCCCGGCACACCCTGAAGGAAGGGGAGAAGTGCTTCGTGGCTCTCGGCTGGGCCGCTGATCTGGTGGTCCCGCGGACCGTGGAGGAGGCCGAGGAGTGGATGTCTCAGACGTTTCACTACTGGCGCGGCTGGCTGACCGACGGCGAATTCCCTGACCATCCCTGGGCCTTCCACCTCCAGCGCTCGGCGCTGGCCCTGAAGGGACTGACGTTCACCCCCACGGGCGCGCTGGTGGCGGCCCTGACGACCTCGCTGCCGGAGACCCCCGGGGGCGAGCGAAACTGGGACTACCGCTTCACCTGGATGCGAGACGCCACGTTCACCCTGTACGCCCTGCACGCGCTGGGGCTTGACTGGGAGGCCGACGACTTCATGCAGTTCGTGGTCGACCTGGAGCGAAACGAGGACGGATCGCTGCAGATCATGTACGGCATCGGCGGCGAGCGAGACCTGACCGAGAAGACGCTTGATGACCTCCGGGGCTACGACCATTCGCGCCCGGTCCGGATCGGCAACGCCGCCTTCTCGCAGAAGCAGAACGACGTCTACGGCGCCGTCGTGGACTCGGTGTATCTGCACACCAAGCGGCGCAACCATATGCCCCACGACCTGTGGCCGCTGGTCCAGGCCCAGGTGGAGTGCGCGGCCGCCATCTGGCACGAGCCTGACCAGGGGATCTGGGAGGCCCGGGGCGAGCCCAAGCACTACGTCAGCTCAAAGCTCATGTGCTGGGTGGCCATGGACCGGGGCGCCCGGCTGGCCGAGATCTACGGCGACCCTGAGCTCTCGGAGCGCTGGCAGCGAATCGCCGACGAGATCCACGACGAGATCCTGACCCGTGGCGTCTCCGAGCGCGGCGTGTTCCGCCAGCATTACGAGACCGACGCGCTCGACGCCTCGACGCTGCTCGTGCCGCTGTTCCGGTTCCTGCCTCCGGATGACGAGCGAGTGCGCGCGACCGTCCAGGCGATCAAAGCGGAGCTGACCGACAACGGGCTCGTGCTGCGGTACCGCACCGAGACCACCGACGAC
>JBJMLC010000064.1:0-41772 GCA_045805485.1 Solirubrobacteraceae bacterium
GTCCAAAGCTGGAAACCGAACAAGGAGTTGAGTTGACATGGCAGGCGAGCTAAAGGGCAAGCGGGTGGCGTTTCTATTCACGGAGGGAGTTGAGCAGGTGGAGCTGACCGAGCCGCTCAAGGCGGTGAAGGATGCCGGCGCCGACGCCGACCTGATCTCCCTGGAGACGGGGGAGGTCGAGATGTGGGAGCACTTCGACAAGGGCGAGAAGATCACGGCCGAGAAGGCGGTCAAGGACGCCGACCCCTCCGACTACGACGGGCTGGTGCTGCCGGGCGGGGTTGCCAACCCTGACCAGCTGCGCGCGGACGAGGATGCGGTGTCGTTTGTTCGCAGCTTCTTCAGCGGCGGCAAGCCGGTGGGCGTGATCTGCCACGGCTCCTGGTTGCTGGTCGAGGCAGACGTCGTCCGAGACCGTAAGGTCACCTCATGGCCCGGCATCCAGACCGACCTTAAGAACGCCGGCGCTGAGTGGATCGACGAGGAGGTCGTGGTCGACAACGGCCTGGTGAGCAGCCGCAAGCCTGACGACCTACCCGCCTTCTGCGCCAAGATCGTGGAGGAGATCGCCGAGGGCCGGCACGAGGGACAGAAGGCCGCGTAGGCCTGGCCGCGCGGCGCGCGGTCGCGGGAGGCAAAGCCGTTAGCCACGCAGTGCCCCTCCCCTCGGGGTGGTTTGTCCGAAGGACGTTTGGCTCCAAGGGGATGGGCACGGAGCCCCTATTGGTTCCACTTGTCAGCCGTTTTCTTCCCGTGCCCGCTGCTCTTGGCCCGGACGCTGAGCTGGTCCGGCTGACGGTCATCGGAAATCAGCGACTCCTCCTCAGCCGCCGCACGCGCCTCCTCGGCCTGAACGCGGGCCTCCTCATCCTTGCGCTCAAGCGCCTCCCGCATGCGGCGGGACTGTTCCTCCTGGGCTTGGGTCTGCTCAGCCATGAAACCTCCTTCAACGAGAACCCCTGAGGACTACCCGGCGTCAGTACGGGTAAGCCGGTGAGCGTGGCCAACCAGCGCCTGTCCATCTACCTGAACGACCACCTCGCTGGAGCGGCCGGCGCCATCGAGCTGGCTCGGCGGAGCCGGGGCGCAAACCGTGACGGCTCGCTCGGCCAGGCGCTGGAGGAGCTGACCCGAGAGCTTGAGGAGGACCAGACAGCGCTTCAGGACATCATGGCCCAGCTGGGTGTCCGGGTCGACCACGCGAAGCTGGCCGCAGCCTGGGTGGCCGAGAAGCTGGGCCGCTTCAAGCTCAACGGCAGCCTGGTCTCCTACTCACCCCTGAGCCGCTTGGAGGAGCTTGAGCTCCTGGTTCTCGGCGTCGAGGGCAAGCTGCTCCTCTGGCAGGCCTTGAGCCGGCGCAACGAGCCCCTGACCGGAATAGACCTGGACGCGCTCATAAAACGCGCCCAAGCGCAGCGCCGCCGCCTCAACCGCCACCGCCTCCAGGCCGCGCAGCAGGCTCTCTGACCCTGCTGCGAAGTGCGGAGCCGGCACGGAGCTCGTTACAGGCCCTGACCGGCCGGGTAGCCCATCCGCGATGGCGAAATGGTCGCTGCTCGGTGCCGGGCTAGGGCGGGCGATTGCTTTTTTCGCCCTGTGGATGCTCCTGGTTGACGGGAAGGATGTTCCGAACCTGGTCACGGGCGCGGTGTGTGCGCTTATCGCCGCTGGACTCAGCACGCTCCTCCAGACGCTGGGCGCGCCTCGGGCCCGGCCGAGGCTCTCGATGTTCCGTTACATCTACCGGCCGCTTCTGCTGCTGGTGACCGACACCGGCCGCGTGATCGCCGCGCTGGTCAGACGCCTCGTGCTGCGGCGCCCCATCTCCGGGGAGTTCCGGGCGGTTCGCTATCGCGCCGCAGGTGACGACCCAGAGAGCCTGGCGCGGCGGGTCATGACGGAATGGGGATCCTCGCTGGCCGCCAACCGGTACGCCATCGGGGTCGATCAGTCTCGCAACGTCCTGATCGTGCACGAACTCGTGCCCGCGCGCGGGCCTCTTGATCCGCTGGAGCTGGGATGAGCATCTGGATGGCGGCCTCTATCGCCCTGAGCTGCGGGCTGGGGCTGTGCCTGGCCGGCTGCCTGCGCGGCGACGCTGCCTCGGCTCTGGTTGCCCTGAACCTGGCCGGCGTTGTGGCGGCCCTTGAGCTGGTGACCCTCAGCGTCACCTTCGCGCGCCAGCCGTTCGTCGATCTGGCCGTCGTCCTCGCTGCGCTGTCCGCCGGCGGAACTCTGGCTGCTGTGCGCTTCCTGGAGCGCCGCCGATGAGCGCCCGAGCCGTCGTCGTGGACGTCTTCCTGATTCTGGGCGTCGCGCTGGTACTCGTCTCCTGTCTGGGCGTCATGGTGTTCGACGTGGCCCATGACCGGCTGCACTTTGGATCGCCGGCCGTCCTGGGCGGAACGTTCATCGCCGTGGCGGTGGTGGTCAAGGAGTCGTTCTCGATCGTAGGTGACAAGGCGATTCTGATCGCCGTCTTCCTGTTGGTCGTGACGCCGATGGTCACCCACGCCGTCGGCCGCGCCGCCCGGACCGCTCGTCGAGGGACCTGGAGGATCGGCCCGGACGAGTCGATCGAGGTCGAGGAACGGGAGGCGCGGTGAACGCCCTGATCGCGGTGCTGCTCACGCTTGTGGCTGCGGCCGGGCTGGTCACGGTGATGATTCGCGAGCCCGCCCGTCAGGCCATCGCCGTCGGCATTCTGGGCGTCCTGCTGGCCCTGCTGTTCTTTGTCCTCCAGGCGCCTGACGTGGCGCTCTCGGAGATCGTGGTGGGCAGTGTCGCCCTCCCGGCCATGCTCTTTCTGGCGATCGCCAAGATCAGGCAGGACGAGGCCGGCGGCGAGGACGAGGATCGGTGAGACGCGCGCGGCTGATCGTCGGAGGACTGGGGCTGCTGATGGTGACCGGCGGGCTGGTCTGGGCCGGCACGGGGCTCCAGCACTTTGGGCACGTGCACAGCCGTTATGGGACCCACCTGGCCCACGCCGCGGTGCCCCAGCGTGCGGCCACCAACTCCGTTGTGGCCATCGCCTTCGATTACCGCGGCTTTGACACGTTGGGGGAGGAGTTCATCCTGTTCATCTCCGTGGTCGGGGTCATGGTGCTGCTCCGAGCGATCCGCGGCGATGCCGATCCCCGGAAGGGAGTCGTGCAAGCCGAGACCAGACAGGCCAGCGATTCCAGCCGATGGCTCGGGGCGGCCATTGTGGGGCCGCTGAGCGTCCTGGCTGCCTACGTGATCGTGCACGGCCAGTTGACTCCGGGGGGCGGCTTCCAGGGCGGGGTCGTGCTGATGGCGGCGCTGGCCTTCGTTGGGTTGGGGGGCGAGTACCTGCTCCTGCTTCGCCTGCGACGCTCGGCCACGCTCCCTGAGCTGGCCGACGCGGCCGGGGCGGCCGGCTTTGTCGTCATCGGGCTCGGGGGCCTGATCTCGGCCGGAGTGTTCTTCCAGAACTTCCTGCCCAAGGGAAGTCCGGGGAACCTGCTCTCCGGCGGCATGATCCCCTTGGCCAACATCTCGGTGGGGCTTGAGGTGGCCGGAGCGGTTCTGATGGTGCTCTCGGAGCTCCTGGACCAGCGGCTCATGGGGGCTCGGCGGTGAGCGTCTACCCCTACATCGTGGTGGCCTGGCTGTTCGCGGTCGGGCTGTATGGCGTCATCTCCAGCCGTAACTACATCCACCTGATCATCTGTCTGACGGTGGTGCAGGCCTCCACGTATGTGCTGTTGCTGGCTGTCGGCTATCGCACGGGCGCCAAGGCGCCCATCTTCGCCGACATCCCACAGCACTCGCGCGTGGTCGATCCCGTTGTGCAGGCGCTGACGCTGACCGATGTGGTGGTCGAAGCCACGGTCGTGGCGCTGCTCTTGGCGCTGGTCGTCCAGGCCAGCAAGCGCTACCGGACCGTGGACCCGGACGAGCTCGTCCGGATGCGGGAGTGAGAGAGCTAGTCCCGCTGTCGGTGGCGGTGCCGCTGCTGGCGGCCGCGCTGCTGGCCCTCCTGCACCCTCTGCTGAGCCGGCTGGCCGCCGATCTGTTGGCCATCGCCGCGGCCGCGGCCACCACGGTGATGACCCTGCTGTTGCTGGTCCACGTCGCCGAAGGGATGAGCGTGTATTGGTTCGGGGGCTGGCAGCCGCACCATGGACTGGCCATCGGGATTGACTTCGCCGTGGAGCCGATAGGCGCCGGCCTGGCCACCTTCGTCGCCCTCCTGATGGCGCTGGCGCTGCTCTACAGCACCCGCGTGGAGGATGTGAAGGCCCCGCACTACCACGTCCTGATGCTGGTCTTCATGTCCGGAATGGTGGGGTTCTGCCTCAGCGGCGATCTGTTCAACATGTTCGTGTTCTTCGAGCTGATGAGCGTGTCCGCCGTGGCGCTCGTGGCCTACAAGGTCCACCAGCAGGCCGCCCTGGAGGGAGGCCTGAACTTCGCCGTGATCAACACGATCGGAGCGTTCCTGTTCCTGCTGGGGATCGGACTCATCTACGCCGAGACCGGTGCCCTGAACCTGGCCCAGATCGGCCATGTCCTGGCCCACTCGCACAACCACGAGGTGATCGTGGTGGCGTTCACACTGTTGGTGGCCGCGTTCCTCGTCAAGGCCGCGGTGGTCCCGTTCCACTTCTGGCTTGACGATGCCTATGCCGTGGCGCTGGCTCCGGTCTGCCTGCTCCTGGCTGGGGCCATGAGCGAGATGGGCCTCTACGGCGTGGCGCGGATCTGGTTTGGCGTCTTCGCGCCCGTGTTCTCCGGACACGAGGAGGTGATCCGGGCGATTCTGGTCGGGGCCGGGCTGCTGACGGCCGTCTGGGGCGCCGCCATGTCCCTGAGCGAGGACCACCTCAAGCGCATGCTGGCCTTCCTGACCGTCTCCTTCGTGGGCATCTTCCTGACGGGGATCGGGCTGCTGACCGAGGAGGGGGTGGCCGGGACGGCGGTCTACGTGGTGGCCGACGGCTTCGGCAAGGCGTGTCTCTTTGCCTGCGTGGGCATCATCCAGCACCGTCTCGGACACGTCGGCCAGGGCCGTCTGCACGGTCGGGGACGCCGGCTCCGGGCCATCGGGTTCCTGTTCCTGGCGGCCGGACTGCTCGGCGCATCGCTGCCGCCCTTCGGCCCGTTCCTGGGCAAGTCGATGATCGAGGACGCTGCGGTCAAGGCCGGCTATGGATTCGTGCCGCCGCTGATCGTGCTCGCCTCGGCCCTGGCCGGCGCGGCCGTGCTCCGGGCTGGCGCCCGTATCTTCCTGGGCTGGGGGGACATCGAGGAGGAGAGGGAATCCAGTTCCGCGGACGAGGAGACCGAGCCCGAGACACGCAGCTCCCGCGATCGCACGCCGGCCGTCATGTTCATCCCCGCCGCGCTGCTTCTCGCCGGCGCCGCCGGCGTGGGTCTCTGGTTCGGCCTTGCCGATCTGGCCACGACCGCCGCCCACCGGTTCGTGGATGGCGCGGCGTACCGATCAGCGGTCTTTGGCGCGCCGCCGCCTCTGGGTACCGCGAGCTCTTCGGCGCCGGAGTGGTATGACTGGATCTACTGCTGGGCGGCCGTCGTGCTGGCGCTGGCCATAGCGGCGCTCGGCCTCTGGGGCCGGCGGGCCAAAACGCGGGTGCTAACCGGCCTGGCCAGCACCTTCATGCGGCCGATAAAGGCTCTTCACACGGGGCGGATCGGCGACTACGCGGCGGCAGCAGCCTTCGGAATCGGCGTCCTCGGAGCGCTGTTCACGGTCACGCTGAGCTAAGGCGGAGAGCGCTGCTCAGGCCAGCGGCGTCTCGTCCAGCCGATCGCACAGGTCGGCCACAGACTGAAACACGGCTGCGGCGCCTGACTCGGTCAGCTCCTCGATGGCAAAGCCGCCGGTGAGCACGGCCAGCGTGTCTACGCCCGTGCGGCCCGCCGCCTTGACGTCCCACGGGGTGTCCCCAACCATCACCGCGTCGCCGTCGGCATCGGCCCGCTCCAGCGCCGCCTTGACCAGGTCGGGCTCAGGCTTGGTGGCCTCCACGTCGGCCGAGGTGGTCCAGGCATCGGCCAGATCCCGCGCCTCCAAGAGGTCGAGATAGTGGTCCACCTCGTCGTTCTTGGCCGAGCTGGCCAGAACCACGGTGTGGCCCCGGCGCCGGAGCTGAGAGATCAGCTCCCGCGAGCCCTCCATGGGTTCCACCTCGTCGATCAGCTCAAGGTAGAGCTCCTTTTCCGTGGCCCGGATCTCATCGCCCAACTTCTCGTCGGTCTCCTCGTCCGTCAGGGCGGAGACCAGCTGATCCCCACCCATCCCGATGTGACGGTGGATGCGCCACACCGGGAGCACGATCCCGTGCCGCCGGAAGGCGCGAAACCAGGCCAGCGCGTGCTGATAGTTGGTGTCGACGAGCGTCCCGTCGATGTCCAATATCCCGATCAGGTCTTGCGCTCCAGGTCAGCTACCTCCTGGGCCTTGCCCTCAGTGCGCTCCTGCTCGCGGACGAGCTCGTCCTTGGCCTCGCCCTTGCGCTCCTCCTGGCGCCCTTCGCGCCGCAGGCTCGGATCTCCAGCGATGTCACCGACGGCCTTCTTGGCCCGGCCGGTCAGCTTGTCCAGGATGCTCACGATCAACTCCTCTCGCTAGTCGGTCTCCCGGGGGGCTACCCGCACCGTGCGCCGCCTATGCCCGGTGTTTACGCGCTCCTGGAAGGGGGATCCCACAGAACATGACCCCACAGACTCTGGAAGAACAACTCATCAAGTACCTGACCGACGTCCATTCGATCGAGCGCCAGGCGCTGGTGCAAATGAAGATGGCGCCTAAGATCGCCGGGGACGAGGCGCTGTCCCGCGCGTTCGCCGATCATCTGACCGAGACCGAGGAGCACGAGCGCCTGGTTCGCCTGACGCTGGAGCACCACGACGCCAACCCCTCCGCGGTCAAGGACGCGGCCGGGGTCCTGACCGGGGTGGGTTTCGGAGCTTTCGCCGCGGTGCAACCTGACACCCCGGGCAAGCTTCTGGCCCACGCCGTGTCCTACGAGCACATGGAGGAAGCGGCGTACGAGATCCTGTCGCTGCTGGCTGGCCGGCTCGATGACCAGGACGCCCTCCAGACGGCTCGGACGATCAAGGCTCAGGAGCAGGGGATGGCCCAGCGGCTGGAGGGCCTGTACGACCAGGCCCTGGAGGCCTCGCTGCAGGCCCAGGATCCCAGCGACGTGGGCGAACTGCTCACGAAGTACCTGGCCGACGCCCATGCCATCGAGCGGCAGGCGGAGTCGCTCCTGCGCAAGGCACCCAAGCTGGCGGGCGACGGCGAGCTGGCCCGGGCTTACGAATCGCACCTGAGCGAGACGCTGGAGCACAGCCGGAAGATCGAGGAGCGCCTGGAGGCTCGGGACGGATCGCCGTCGAGGCTGAAGGACATGGCGATGCGCGCCGGCGCCCTCAACTGGGGGGCGTTCTTCCAGGCCCAGCCGGACACGCCGGCCAAGCTGGCTGCGTTCGCGTACGCGTTCGAGCACCTGGAGATCGCCTCCTACGAGCTCTTGCGACGTGTGGCCGAGCGCGCTCAGGACACGCAGACCGTGCAGGTGGCCACCTCGATCCTGGCCGAGGAGCGCGCCGCCGCCGAGCGGATTCAATCGCTGTTCTCCCCGGCCTTCGATGCCTCGCTGCGTGAGCAGGACGTCGCGTTAGGGGCAGATCGATGAAAGCGGTCACCTACCAAGGCAAGCGGGACGTCCGCGTGGAGGAGGTTCCTGACCCCAAGATCGAGCAGCCCACGGACGCGGTGATCCGCGTGACGAGCAGCGGGATCTGCGGGTCGGACCTGCATCTGTACGAGGTGCTGGGGCCGTTCATGAGCCAGGGCGACATCCTCGGTCACGAGCCCATGGGGGTCGTGGAAGAGGTGGGGTCGGAGGTGACGCACATCCAGCCGGGCGACCGCGTGGTCGTGCCCTTCAACATCTCCTGCGGGCACTGCTTCATGTGCGCCCAGGGGCTGTTCTCCCAGTGTGAGACAACCCAGGTGCGCGAGGAGGGCAAGGGAGCGGCCCTGCTCGGCTACAGCAAGCTGTACGGCCAGGTGCCGGGGGGGCAGGCCGAGTTCCTCCGCGTTCCGCAGGGCCAGTTCGGACCGATCAAGGTGCCCGAGGGCCCGCCGGACGAGCGCTTCGTCTACCTGTCGGATGTGCTGCCCACCGCCTGGCAGGCCGTGGAGTATGCCGCCGTCCCCCCGGGGGCCACCGTGGCCGTGTTCGGACTGGGGCCGATCGGACAGATGTGCTGCCGGATATCCATGCACCGCGGTGCCGGGCTGGTGGTGGGGGTCGACCTGGTGGCCGAACGCCTGGAGCTTGCGCGGCGGCACGGGGTGGAGACCGTGGATGCCTCCGAGGGCGATGACGTGGCCGAGAGCATCCGCTCGCTGACCGGCGGACGGGGACCTGATGCCGTCATCGACGCGGTCGGCATGGAGGCCCATGGAGCCCCACTGGGGAAGCTGTCTCACCAACTGGCTGGCCTCCTCCCCGACGCGGTGGCCGAGACGGTGATCGAGCAGGGAGGGGTGGACCGCCTGTCGGTCCTCCACGCGGCCATCGACACGGTCCGGCGAGGGGGAACGATCTCGCTCAGCGGCGTGTACGGCGGAGCCGTGGACCCCATGCCCATGATGGATCTCTTCGACAAGCAGATCCAGCTCCGGATGGGCCAGGCCAACGTCAAGCGCTGGATCGACGAGTTAATGCCGCTGGTCCAGGACGAGGGCGATCCGCTGGGTGTGGAGGACCTCGCCTCGCACAAGCTCCCTCTGGAGGAGGCTCCCCACGCCTATGAGATCTTCCAGAAGAAGCAGGAGGGCGCGATCAAGATCCTGCTTCAGCCCTGAGGCGACTCAGCCCCTGGCGCCGACCCCCGTCAGCAGCTCCCGGATCCGCAGCGGACCGCTCGTCCTGCGCCGCAGCGGCGGCGTGGCCCCGTCTGTGCCCGCTCGGATGCCGGCCAGCAGCTGGCTCAGCGCGTCAATGGACGTGTGGCGGGGCGACCAGTCAAGTTCAGACCGGGCGCGCGAGCTGTCGATCAGCGGCACCCCGAGCGCCATGTCGACCCAGCCGGGCTCGCTGGGCTGAAGACGCAGGTGGTAGGTGGCTGCGGCCGCGGCACGTAGCGCTGCTGCCGGCACGTGCACCGGCCGGGCCTTCAGGACCTGAGCCAGCTCGGCAGCGCCGATGGGTGGATCTGCGGCTAGGTTGAACGCCCCGTGGGCCTCGCTGAGCAGCGCCCGGCGCAGCGCCTCCCCCACATCGAGCGAGTGGACGGCCTGGAAGCGCAGCCGCGGGACATCCGGCACGAGCGGAATCAGGCCAGGACGGACGAGCGCGCCGGGGAGAAGCGGTCCGGCGAACAGGCGCCGGATCTCGGTGGCGGCCTCGGGCTTGAAGATCAGGGCGGGACGCATCCGGATCACTCGCAGCCCGGGACGCTCGCTCTCGAGGCGGTCCAGCTGGCGCTCCACGGCCACCTTGTGGCGGGAGTAGAACGAGCTGGCGATCCCATCCGTGGGCCAGGTCTCGTCGACCATCCGGTCCTTGGGCCCCGGCGAGTAGGCCCCGATCGAGGACGCGTAGATCAGTGCGGGAACGCCCGCCTGTACCGCGGCCCGGAATATGCGCTCGCTGCCCACGACGTTGACCGCGTGTGTCACGCGCTCATCGCGGCCGGGCTGGATGAGCCATGACAGGGCCACCACCGCCTGAGCTCCGCGCACGATCTCGGCGAGGTCCGAGTCCACGACGTCCGCCGGCACGAAGGTGGTCCGGGGGAAGCCGACATCGGGCGCGCGCCGAGCCACGGCCACGATCTCCTGCACGGCGGGCTCATCACGGAGCGACGCGAGCAGGCTGGTGCCCACGTTCCCGGTGGCACCGAAGATCACGACGCGCATGGGTCCGTGATACCCGGCTTCGGACCGGAGAATCGTTGGGTTCCGCGTGCTTATCCCGCGCACCAGCGGGTAGCGGGCAGGTGAGGCAAACGTCCCGAAAGGAGTGAGGATGAGTACAACAGAGGAGACCGGCCAGGTCACCGGAACCAAGGACAAGGACTACAACGTCATCTGGTTCACCGAGCAGTGCCTGGCCAACACGCTGCGACTTGAGACCTACATCCAGGACGCCGAGCGCGATGGCGACTCCGACCTGGCCGACTTCTTCCGGCGTGCCCAGGAGGCGAGCAGGAAGGGCGCCGAGCAGGGCAAGGAGCAGCTGCGCAAGCGGCTCGCGTCATAGTGGAGCGGCGGCCGGCCGGGCGGCCGCCCTGCTTCCCCAGTCTTCAGGTCGTGGTCACCAGGATCACGGCAAACAGCAGATAGGCGGCGATGATCACCGCGCCCTGCCAGCGCCTCAAGCCGTGAGCCAGGTACGCCGCCAGCAGGGCCAGCGCGGTCAGGCCTAGATACCAGGCCGCCACCAGGATGGTCTGGTCTGAGGTCGCGCCCAGGCCGAGCACGATTCCCGGGATCATCAGGCCGATGGCCACGTTGAGCGCGTTGCTGTTCATGGCCGTGCTCAGGGTGGCCGCCCCGCGTCCCCGAACAGCCAGGTAGATGGCCGCCACCGCGTTGGGGAGGCTGGTCACGCCGGCCAGGACGAGGGCGCCGATGACGATCTCCGGGATGGAATGGCGCGCACCGAAGGTCGAGGCGCTCTTCTCCATGGCCACGCTGGCCCCCACCACGATCAGCACCGCCAGGAGCGCCACGACCGCGTCCCGGCTCCGGCTGGGACGGGTATCAAGGGACCCTTCGAGTTCGATCTCTTCCTCCACCACGGCCGTGGTCAGCCATCCCTCCCACGAACGAGGAAGCCTCAGACCCCGAAGTGAGCGGCCGCGCAGGGCGAGGATGACCGCATAGGGGACCAGGACCGCCAGGACGATCGCCAGGCCTGCCGGCGCGCCAAGCGCGCCCGTGGCCACCGCAACGGTGGCTCCGGCCACCGGCAGCGCCACGGCACCCTCTAGCAGAATGACGCGGCGATGCAGGCCGATGCGGCCGGCCACCACCGCGCCAAGCCCCAGGAGGGCGGCCAGGTTGAAGACGTTGGAACCGATGACCACGCCCACCCCCGTCCGGGCCCGCTGCTGGGCCATCGCGGTGACGGCAGCGGTGATCTCCGGGGCATCGGCAGCCAGCGCGGCCACCAGCCCCAGCAGTGCTTCCGACAGCCCCACCCGGGCGCCGATCCGCTCAAGCCGGGACACGAGCACCCAGGCGGTGGCGAGGCTCACGGCCGCAGCCACGAAAAAGATCAGGATCAGGAGCGGGTCGGGCATGACGACGGGTCCCTTACGCGGGCACGCCGACCAGTCTTCCCGGCTCGCCTGTCCTGAGCATAGTCCCACGCTCTCAGACGGCCGCGCGGCGTTTGACCGCCCTACCTCGGGGAAGGCTCAAGGGGTGACCGAGCACCGCGAAAAGCCAGCCACGGGGTTCCCGGAGCCGCCGGGCCATGACCCGGAGGATCGCTCGAGGGATCCCGAGCCGCACCACGTGCTGTCAAATCCGGTGGGCGAGCCTGACCCCACCGAGTGGCCCGATCCATACGAGCAGCGCCCGGATCCGCGTGATCCCGGTTCTGAGGGTGCCGAGGAGGAGCCTCACACCGTGCCTGGGAGCATGTCCACGAGCGCGCCCAATCCCAAGCAGGACCCCGAGGCAGAGCCCTGGGCGGAGGGGCCAAAGCGAGATAAAATCGATCGCTGAGCGCCGGCGGTTCGACCGCCAGCGCCGGCGACAACCGCCACCGGGACGACCGCTTGCGGTCCCGCGTCGGCCGACCGGTGACTGCCCGTCAGGAAGGTTGCAGCCGGTCACGGCGTCGTTTCGCTCAGGCGCACCAGGGGAACCGAACAGCTATGGCTAACGGCTTTGAAAATGGCACCCAGACTGCGAGCGCCGCTCCGCTGCGCGAGTTGGTGAATCAGCTCGTGGCCCGGGCCGACAGGCGCGGCAACGATTGCCTGGAGCTGTCCGAGCTGAGCAACGTGGTGCAGGAGGCGGACCTGGACGACGACGAGATCCAAGCCCTCGAGGACATGATCCAGGAGCGCGGTATCGAACTGCGCGATGACTGTGGCCGCGCCGGCTCGGAGCCGGTGGCCTACGTCCCCGGTGACCTGGCCGCCCAGACGACCGACGCCATGGCCCTGTTCCTGCAGGAGGTCCGCCGTCACCCGCTGCTCACGCGGGAGGAGGAGATCGAGCTGTCCAAGCAGATCGAGCGGGGCGACCTGGAGGCCAAGGAACGCCTGGTCAACTCCAACCTCCGCCTGGTCATCGCCAACGCCAGGAAGTTCCAGGGCCACGAGCTGCCACTGCTCGACCTGATCCAGGAGGGGATCCTTGGCCTGATCAGAGCGGCCGAGAAGTTCGACTGGCGCAAGGGCTACAAATTCTCCACCTACGCCACGTTCTGGATCCGGCAGGCGCTCCAGCGCGCCCTGGACAACCGCTCGCGGACGATCCGGATCCCCGTGCACCTGGGCCAGCGTGAGCGCAAGATCGCCCGGGCGGGGCGGGAGCTGGCCACCAGGCTGGGCCGCGACCCCACCGACCACGAGATAGCCCGGGAGGCTCAGATCAGTGTGGAAGAGGTCCGTGAGGCCCGGGAGACCGCCCGCGTGGTGACGAGCCTTGACCGCCCGGTGGGGGAAGAGGAGGAGACGCCACTGGGCGCCCTGTTGGCCAGCGGCGAGCTCACGCCCGACGAGGAGGTGGAGATCTCCCTGCGTGAGGATGCCCTGCGCCGGGCGCTGGAGCGCCTGCCAGAGCGCGAGCGTGACGTGGTCAAGCTCCGTTACGGCGTGGGTGGCGATGACCCTACGCCACTCATCGAGACCGGCCGCCGGCTGGGCATATCCCAGGATGCGGTGCGCAAGCTGGAGCGCCGCGCGCTGTCCGAGCTGGCCCAGAGTCGCGAGCTCGAAGCACTGCGCCCGGCGGCGTGAAGACCCGGAGAGGACACCGTCCCCGCACGCACGCGCGCGGCGGTGAGTTGGTCACCGCCGCGCGCGGAGGGGAGGAGATGTGCGGTTCAGCGGTTTCCGTTTCGCCGGCCGCGAGGGCGAAACCGCACATATGCCTCCTTACCCCCAAAAATGACTTGAAACCCTGTCACGTTTGGGCTGTTACAAAGATGTCCGGCCTCCCACCGCCGCCGGCTGTCCACAGGGTCAGCGAGCGCGGAGCACCGCGGCGCCCACGCCGGCCGCGGCGGCGCCCAGCCCGGCCAGGACCAGGCCACGATGCTTGGCCATCTCGTACTGCGGGCTGACCGAATGGGCCTGCTCGTCGAACGGGCCGTGGGCCCCGCGATCCTCGTCCACGGGCTCGAACAGGTTGTCGTGGCCCGAGGGATCCAGATCCTGGTCTGTCATCTGCGATTTGAATCCGGACCGGGCCAGGTAGCGATCCAGGAGCCCTGGGGCCAGCCACTCACCGATGATGTTCATGACCGTGGGGATGCCCACGTATATCTGGCGGCGCTTGTGGTGGGCGGCGTAGTAGATCGCATCGGCCGCGATCTCAGGCTGGTAGATCGGCGGCACGGGGGTCGTCTGCTTGGGCAGCTTGGTCCGCCCCCAGGTGAACTGGGTGGTGTTCACCCCGGGCAGCTGAACCATCGACACCTGGACCTTGGATTTGTGGTGCAGCAGCTCGCAGATGACGCTCTCGGTGAAGCCCTTGCAGGCGTGCTTGGCTCCGCAGTAGGGGGCCTGGAGCGGAATCCCGCGGTAGCCCAGGGCCGAGCCCACCTGAACGAGGGAACCGCGGTCGCGCGGCACCATGCGCTTCAGGGCCGCGCGCGTTCCCCACACCATGCCCAGATACGTCACCTCCGTGGCCCGGCGGAATTCCTCGGGCTCGATGTCCAGGAACTCGGCGTACACGGTCACCATGGCGTCGTTGATCCAGACGTCGATGGGCCCGAAGGCCTCCTCCACCGAGGAGGCGGCGGCATCGACCTGGTCGGCGTCCGAGACATCGACCGGCAGCACCAGTGCCTCCCCGCCCGCCTTCTCGACCTCTCGAGCCGCGGCCGCGAGCCCTTTGCGTCCCCGGGCTATCAACCCGACGCGGGCCCCCTCGGCCCCGAACCTGCGTGCCGTGGCCCGTCCCACGCCGCCGGAGGCGCCGGTGAGGACCACCACTTCCTGCCTGTCGCTCGTTGACATGACGGAGTCCTACCCCGTGAGCGGGACCTCATAGCGAGCCGCCTTATCGCGCTTGAGTTCCAGCCCCAGTCCCGGGCGTGAGCGGTCCGGAGTCAGCAGGCCATCGTCGGGGTCAAGCGTCCCCTCGAACAGCAGGCTCTCGATCCGGTGGTGGTCAAAGAAGTACTCGATGTGCCTCACGGTTTCCATGGCGCAGCAGGCATGGGCGGAGACGGCCGGAGCGCAGTGAGCCGAGAAGGGCAGGCAGCGGGCCTTGCACAGGCCGTCGATGCGCAGGAGATTCGTGATCCCACCGCATCTGGTGACGTCGGCCTGGAGGATGTGGACGGCGCCCGCATCCAGCATCCGCTGGAAGTAGGGGAGGTTCCAGCCGTACTCGCCGGCGGCCACGGCGAGCCCTGGCGGCGCGTGGTCTCGGACATGGGCCAGCCCCGCCAGATCATCCGAGGACACAGGCTCCTCGAAGTAGATGACGTCGAACTCCGAGCGATACCGCTCGGCCCACAGCATCGCCTCAGCGACGTTGTTCGCGCCGTTGGCGTCGACCATCACCTCCACGTCGGGCCCGGCGACCGATCGGACCAGAGCCACGCGCTCGGGGTCGGCCTCCGCGTCACGCCCCACCTTGATCTTGATGCTCTGGAACCCGTCGTCCATCCAGCCCTGCACCTGCTCGCGCAGTTGGTCGGCCGAGTAGTTGCAGAACCCACCCGAGCCGTAGATGGGCACGCTCTCCCGGTAGCGGGGGAGCAGGTCGGCGAGGCACACCCCCAGCAGCCTGGCCTTGAGGTCCCACAGGGCCACGTCCACGGCCGAGGTGGCCATCGCGGCAATGCCGTCGTGACCCAGCTGCCTGGTGGCAAGCTGCATCTCAGCCCACGCCTTCTGGGGCATCAGGGGGTCGGCGCCTTCCAGCACGCCGGCCAGCTTGGACTCAATCACCAGCCCGGCTGACGGATCGCAGTAGGTGTATCCCAGGCCGGTGTGCTCGCCGCAGCACACTTCCACCACCACGAGCGTGGTGGAGTCCCAGACCAGAGTCCCGTCCGACTCCTGTTCGGTGGCGGTGGGCACCTCGTAGGCGCTCACCCTTACGTCGTCGATCCGGGCTCCCACCCCTTCGGTGGTCATCGTGCTCATCTGCTCAGGCTCCCGTCGTGTCGGTCAGACGGCAGAGCTCATCGGGTGATGAACTCCTCCAGCTTGCCCTTGAGCGATTCCTTGATGATCCGCCCTCGGTTCGGATCCCCGGGCAGCGCCTGGGCCAGTTTCTTGGCCTGGTCGAACTGAATGTGCGGGGGCAGGGGCGGGACCTCGGGGTCGGTGATGGCCTCGTAGAGCACCGGGCCGTCCGTGTGGGCCAGCGCCTCGTCCCAGGCCGGGCCCACATCCTCCGGCCGGTCCACCCGGATCCCCTTCAACCCGATGAGCTCGGCATACCGGGCGTAGGGGAAGTCGGGGAGAACCTGCGAGACCTCCAGCTTGGGGTCGCCCTCCATGACCCTCTGCTCCCAGGTGACCTGGTTGAGGTCATCATTGTGGAGCACGAGCACAATGCACTGCTTGTTCGTCCAGCGCTCGGAGTACCGGGCGAGGTCGATCATCCCGTTGATTCCCAGCATCTGGAAGGCGCCGTCGCCGATGGTCGCGATCACCGGCCGGTCGGGATAGGCGAACTTGGCCGCCAAGGCGTAGGGCACGGCCGGGCACATCGTGGCCAGCGTCCCTGACAGAGCCGCCTTCATGCCCTGGCGGATCCGCAGGTGTCGGGCCCACCAGTTCGTCCCCGAGCCCGAATCGGAGGTGAGGATGCAGTTGTCAGGCAGCCGCGGGCTGAGCTCTGCGAAGAGCAGCTCCGGGTTGAGTGGCTGGGCCTGCAGGTGTGCGCGCTCGTCCATCAGCTTCCACCAGCGCTCGATCTCCTCCTCCAGCTTCTGGCGCCAGGACCGGTCGTCCTTGCGCTGAAGTAATGGGATGAGCGCCTGAAGGGTGTCCTTGGCGTCGCCGACCAGGTGGCACTCCGTGGGGTAGCGCATGCCCAGGAGCTTCCCGTCGATGTCGATCTGGACGGCCCGTGCCTGGCCTTCCTGGGGCAGGAACTCCGCGTAGGGGAAGCTCGTCCCGATCATCAGGAGGGTGTCGCAGCCCTCCATCATGTCGTAGCTCGGCTTGCTGCCCAGAAGCCCGATCGGACCCGTCACGAACGGCAGGTCATCTGGCAGGGCCGCTCGCCCGTTGAGCGCCTTGGCCACGCCTGCCCCCAAAAGCTCCGCCACCTGGATCACCTCATCCTCCGCGCCGATCGCGCCCTGACCGATCAGGATGGCCACCTTCTGGCCGTCGTTGAGGATCTCGGCAGAGTGTCTCAGGTCCTCGTCGCGCGGCCGGATCAGCGGCTTGGAGTACCCGACCGAGGAGTAGACCGCGCCATGGGTCCGCGGCGGGTCCGAGTACTCCAGGTCACCGATGTCGTTAGGCACGATCACCGCCGTCGGCTGACGCGAGTCAAGGGCGATCCGGACCGCGCGGTCGATCACGTGACGAGCCTGGGACGGCTCGTTGATCGTCGTCACGTATTGACTGGCGACATCCTTGTAAAGGGTGTTCAGGTCGACTTCCTGCTGGTAGTTGGCGCCGATCGACATGCGCGGCTGCTGGCCGACGATCGCCACCACCGGCTGGTGGTCAAGCTTGGCGTCGTACAGACCGTTCAGCAGGTGAATGGCTCCTGGGCCGGAGGTCGCCATGCATACGCCCACCTCGCCCGTGAACTTGGCATGTGCGCAGGCTGCGAACGCCGCGATTTCTTCGTGGCGGCACTGGATGAACTCGGGCTTGTTGCCGGTCTTGTGAAACGCACCCAGCAGGCTGTTGATCCCGTCACCCGGATAGCCGTAAAGGCGATTCACGCCCCACGCGGTGAGGCGGTTGAGGATGAACTCTGACGTGGTGGGCATGCGACTCCTCTCGCGGTTACGGGCCTGACGGAGGGCTACCCGCCCCCCGGACGCGGAAAGCGTGGCGGCTGAGAAGTCCGGATCGCGGTCAGCGCTCAGACAGGCCGCTTGGTCCTACACCCGTGAGATAGGTCGGCCAGCCGGGTAGGCCCCGAGTCATGTCCAATACCGACCCACAGGAGCTGGCGGACCGGCTGGAGCGCGAGGCGGACCAGCTGCAGACCGAGAACGAGCGGCTCGCCGACGACGTGAAATCCACCCGGGAGGACTGGCAGCGCAAGCGGTCGGACCCGAATGTCCCGGGGGCGCCGGCCCCGAGCGACCCGCACGAGGGCGAGCACCGGCCGGACTCTCCGGACCCACAGGCGCCGCCGCCCGAGGAGGGGCCAGCGGCCGCCGAGGACCCGCCGGAGCTGGAGGTCGGGCCGCCGGCCGACTCCGGCAACGACTAGGAGCTAACCGAAGTCCTTCAGCTTGGTCAGCAGCTTGGACAGGTTGCTCTGGGGCGGCTTCGTAGGGATCGCCGCATCGGACCTGTGGGCCGCTTGGTTCTGGCGTTCGGTTATCCATTCGCCGCTGTCGGTACGCCGGATGGCACCCACCCGGGCCCCGGTCTCGTCGTGCAGCCCGCCCCCGTCGTCGACGGTCAGATGCGGCTCGCCCCCCAGGGCCTCGGTCACGATCTGCTGGACGCGCTTGGTGGCGAATTCGTCCAGACCCTGATCGTTGAGCGTGGCGGTGACGGCGGCCAGCGCCCTTTCGATTTCCACGTCCGTGGCCATTTGTCAGCCCCCATACCCCGTCGGGCATTGTGGAAACGATTTGGGTTCGATGCTGACCCAGTTCTGGGTATACACCTGCTGAATGGAGAGTTCCGATTGACGGCACCGCTGCTTCGCCAGCTCCAGGGCGATCCCCTCGGGGTCGGCCGGGCGGCCAGATCTCGGCGGTCCGAGGAGCTGACGGCCCGCACCGGGACGGCCGACAGGGTGGTGCAGTCCATCTGCCCATACTGCGCGGTCGGCTGCGGGCAGAAGGTGTATGTCAAGGACGAGAGGGTCATCCAGATCGAGGGTGATCCCGACTCACCGGTGTCTCGCGGCCGCCTGTGTCCCAAGGGCGCCGCGTCGGAGAAGCTCGTCAACAGCCCGGTGCGAGAGACGAGGGTGAAGTACCGGCGTCCCGGGGCGGAGGACTGGGAGTACCTGAGCGTGGAGCAGGCGACGGACATGATCGCCGAGCGGGTGATCAAGACCCGGGCCGAGACCTGGGAGGAGGCAGACGACGAAGGTCAGCCCCTCAAGCGGACGCTGGGCATGCACTTCCTGGGCGGGGCCACCCTGGACAGCGAGGAGAACTACCTGATCAAGAAGTTCTTCACCGCCATGGGCGCGGTCTCGATCGAGAACCAGGCCCGCATATGACATAGCTCCACGGTCCCCGGTCTGGGGACCTCCTTCGGCCGCGGCGGCGCCACCACCTTCCAGCAGGATCTGCGGAACTCCGACTGCATCCTGATCATGGGCTCGAACATGGCCGAGCAGCACCCCGTGGGATTCCAGTGGGTGGTGGAGGCCAAGGAGCGCGGTGCCAAGGTGATCCACGTCGACCCGCGCTTCACCCGCACAAGCGCCATGGCCGACCTACACGTGCAGATCCGGCCGGGCACGGACATCGCATTCCTCGGTGGGGTGGTCAACTACATCTTCGAGCACGACGCCGTGTTCGAGGAGTACGTCCAGCACTTCACGAACGGTCCGGTGATCATCAACGAGGAGTTCCAGGACACCGAGGACACCAGCGGGTTCTTCTCAGGTTGGAAGGCGGAGGACAGCGCCTACGAGATCGACACCTGGAGCTACAACAGGTCCAGTGGCGAGGCCGCCGCGGGCAAATCGGAACAGGAGGCTGACGTCTCAGGCGAGCAGTCCCACGGGGCGCACGGCATGGAGCTGAAGGGGGGTGACCCACCGGACATCGATAACTCCATGCAGGACGAGCGGTGTGTGCTTCAGCGCGTCCGCCGCCACTTCTCGCGGTACACCCCCGAGGTCGTGGCCGAGATCTGCGGCTGCTCGCCCCAGGATGTCGTCAAGGTCGCCCAGGCCATGTGCGAGAACTCCGGTCGCGAGCGGACCGCGGCAATCGCCTACGCGGTGGGCTGGACCCAGCACACCGTGGGTGTGCAGAACATCCGCGCCGCCTGCATCGTGCAGCTGCTGCTGGGCAACATCGGGAGGCCCGGCGGAGGAATCCTGGCCCTTCGAGGCCACGCCAATATCCAGGGCTCCACCGACATCCCCAC
The DNA here is from genome assembly GCA_045805485.1 of Solirubrobacteraceae bacterium. Classification (GTDB taxonomy): domain Bacteria; phylum Actinomycetota; class Thermoleophilia; order Solirubrobacterales; family Solirubrobacteraceae; genus Palsa-465. Next base: position 19,483 of record JBJMLC010000064.1, read on the forward strand.
CCTTTACAACATCCTGCCGGGGTACATCCCGATGCCCCACCCTCAGTCGCACCCGACCCTGGACCTGTTCGTCAAGCTCAACGGGCCAGACACCGGCGCCTGGGGAAACCTGAAGCCGTACATGGTCTCGCTGCTCAAGGCCTGGTGGGGCGATGCGGCCAGTGAGGAGAACGACTTCTGCTTCGACCATCTCCCGCGCATCAACGGTGACCACTCGCACTACGCGATGATGCTCAGGATGCTTGACGGGGGGGTGAAGGGCATGTTCTGCGTGGGGCAGAACCCCACCGTGGGCTCGGCCAACTCCAAGCTCATGCGCCTGGCCCTGGCCAAGCTTGACTGGCTTGTGGTGAGGGACTTCCAGCCCACCGAGTCGGGCTCGTTCTGGAAGGACTCGCCGGAGCACGAGTCCGGAGAGGTGAGGGCCCAGGACATCCAGACCGAGGTCTTCTTCCTGCCCGCTGCGGCCCACACGGAGAAGGACGGCAACTTCACCAACACACAGCGACTGCTCCAGTGGCATCACAAGGCCTGCGAGCCGCCCGGCGATTGCCGGTCGGAGCTGCACTGGGTCTACCACCTCGGTCGGGTGATTCGAGAGAAGTTGGCCGGATCCGAGGATCCCAGGGATCGGCCGATCCTTGACCTTGTATGGGACTACCCGCTTCAGGGCCCGCACGACGAGCCTGACGCGGAGCACGTGCTTCAGGAGATCTCAGGCCGCGGTGGCGAAGGCTCGTTCCTGTCCAGCTATGACGAGCTGAAGGAGGACGGCTCAACCGCCTGCGGCTCCTGGATCCACTGCGGGATCTACAAGGACGGGGTCAACCAGTCCGCACGCAGGAAACCTCATACCGAGCAGAATTGGATCGCCCACGAGTGGGGGTGGGCGTGGCCCAAGGACACCCGGATCATTTACAACCGATGTTCGGCCGACGCCGACGGCAAGCCGTGGTCAGAGCGCAAACGGTATGTCTGGTGGGACGAGGAGGAGGGGAAATGGACCAGTCTCGGGGACTCGCCGGACTTCCCTCCGGACAAGGAGCCTCACTACAAGCCGGAGCGCAATGCCAAGAAGATGGAGGGCATAGCGGGCGACAAACCGTTCATCCTGCATCCCGACGGGAGGGGCTGGCTCTATGTCCCCGCGGGCCTGGTCGACGGGCCACTACCCGTCCACTACGAGCCGCAGGAATCTCCGTTCAAGAATCCGCTGTATGCCCAGCAGCAGAACCCCACTCGGCAGGTGTTCCACCGGCCTGAGAACCCGTACCACCCCACGGTGGGGGAGCACGGCTCGGATGTCTTCCCGTTTGTGCTCACCACCTACCGGCTGACCGAGCACCACACCGCAGGCGGAATGTCCCGGACGGTGCCCTACCTCGCCGAGCTCCAACCCGAGTTCTTCGTGGAGGTCTCGCCGGAGCTGGCCCGGGAGCGACGGCTTGAGCACGGAGGCTGGGCGACGGTGGTCACGGCACGCCAGGCTGTCGAGGCGCGGGTGATGGTCACCGAGCGCATCAAGCCTCTGGAGGTCCAGGGCAGGACGATGCACCTGGTGGGTGCGCCGTACCACTGGGGCGGGGTGGGGCTGGTGACTGGTGACTCGGCCAACGAGCTGCTGCCGGTAGTCCTGGACAACAACGTGCACATCAGCGAGTACAAGGTCGCCACGTGTGACATCCGCCCCGGCCGGCGTCCCCGCGGGTCGGCGCGCCTGGAGCTGGTTCAGGAATACCGAGAGCGAGCGGGGGTCAAGGAGTGAGCCTCGAAACTCACGCTTGGCCGTCGACCTACGGCGAGGAGGCGAAGCCTCGGGTGGGCTTCTTCACCGACACCTCGGTGTGCATCGGCTGCACGGCCTGCGAGGTGGCCTGCAAGGAGTGGAACCAGATCCCGATGTCGATTCAGGGCTTCACTGGCAAGTCCCTGGACAACACCATCGACCTGGGGGCCAACACCTGGCGCCACGTGGCGTTCGTGGAGCAGAAGGTCCCCCTGGATGCCCGAGCCGACGGCGCTTCGCTGGTGGACGTGGCTCAGGCCTCGGCGGCGCTGGACGCCGGCCTTCAGACATACCAGGAGGGAAACGGGTTCCGATGGCTGATGGCGTCCGACGTGTGCAAGCACTGCACCGACGCCGCGTGCCTTGACGTGTGTCCCACCGGGGCCCTGTTCAGAACTGAGTTCGGCACCGTGGTGGTCCAGGAGGATGTGTGCAACGGCTGCGGATACTGCGTTTCCGCCTGCCCGTTCGGGGTCCTGGACCAGCGCCGGGACGACGGCCGGGTCTGGAAGTGCACGCTGTGCTACGACCGCCTCAAGGACGACAAGGAGCCGGCCTGCGCGCAGGCCTGCCCGACCAACTCGATTCAGTTTGGAGAACTGGGCGAGCTGAGGGAGCGGGCGGAGCACCGGCTGGCTGCGCTCCAGGAGGCCGGGCAGGAGAAGGCTCAGCTCTACCTGGCCGACGAGGACGACGGGGTCGGCGGCGGTGGCGCCTTCTTCCTCCTCCTGGACGAGCCCGAGGTCTACGGACTGCCCCCTGATCCGGTGGACACCCGCCGCGACGTGGGGGGGATCTGGGCGGCCGCGGGACTGGCCGCTGGCGCCCTGGCCGGTGCCCTGGTGGCCGCGGTCATGGGAGGCAGAGGATGAGCGTGGACAGCTTGGCGGCGGCCGGGCGCGCGGACGGCTTGATGGACCGCCCCGCGGATGGCTCGACTCAGTGGGAGGGCCAGGCGGTGCGGTCCTACCACGGCCAGCCGGTGATCAAGGAGCCGGTGTGGACATGGGAGATCCCGTGTTACTTCTACACCGGTGGACTGGCGGGCGCCTCGGCCGGACTGGCGCTGCTTTCCGAGCTCAGGGGCAACGAGGTCCTGGCGCGCCGTGCCTGGACGGCCGCGCTGGGCGGGGCGGCGCTCAGCCCGGCCCTGCTGACGTCCGACCTGGGGAAGCCCATGCGCTTCCTGAACATGCTGCGCATGTTCAAGGTGACATCCCCCATGAGCGTCGGGACGTGGATCCTCACGTTCAGTGGGGGCACAACCGCCGTGGCCGCGGCCCACGCGTGGCGGGGCTGGTTCCCGCGGTCCGCCCGCCTGGCAAAGCCCGCCGCCGCGCTGCTGGGCCTGCCGCTGGCCACGTACACGGGCGCGCTGGTGGCCAACACCGCCGTTCCGGTGTGGCACGAGGCCAGGCGTGAGCTTCCCTTCGTGTTCGCGTCCGGGGCAGCCCTGAGCGCCGGAGCCGCCGGAGTGATGCTGGCCCCGCCAGACCACGCCGCCCCCGCCCGGCGGTTGGCGCTGACAGGAGCGGTGGCGGAACTGGTGATCAAGAAGACCATGGAGAAGCGGCTGGGACCCCACGGGGAGCCGTACAAGCACGGCGCAGCGTCGGTCTTCGGCCGCATCACGGAGGCCAGCGTGGCCGCGGGCGCCGCCCTGTTGGCGCTCCGGGGCGGGTCGTCGAGGCCGGCCGCTGTGGTGGCGGGAGCCGTCATGTCGGCCGGCGCCCTGAGCGCCAGGTGGAGCGTCTTCAAGGCCGGCTTCGCCTCGGCCTCCGACCCGAAGTACGTGGTCGGCCCGCAGCGCGAGGACATCCAGCGCGGCCGCCGCCGCGGCTCCGCCCGGAAGGCTGCCCGGGTCACCCCCGGCGATCCAGCCGCGGGCTCGCCGGCGACGGCGGTGGGGCGGTAGCGGGGGGGGGCTTGGGGGGCTCGAGCGGGTCGAGGGGATGGCCGGGCCGAGCGACGTGGCGGGGGGAGCGGCGGGGCCGGGTGTGTGGTGGGGCGAGCGGCCGGGCCGGGGGGCGGCTCGAGCGGGGCTCGGCGGAGCGGTGGAGCGGCCTGACTGCCTGGACCCGCCCGCGAGAGATGTCCATTTCGTAACACTCGATCACCGCTGGGCATCGAGGGTTACGAAAGGTGCGTATATGACCCCCTTTCGTTACCCGGTCCAGCCCGTTCTGATCGAAGGTCACAAAAGGGACAGGTTGGGGACCGACCATCCCAACCCCACGTCCGCATCCTGACTCACCTCTTTTTGGCTCATTGAGCCGCGGGGTAGGGCGCAGGAGAGTTGCGCGCGCTGCACCCGGTCTCCCGTCTTGGTCCGGCCTCGACCCGTCACTGCCTGGGCTGGACCGATCCGCCCTCGACCCGTCCCAGCAGATGACCATCGGGCCCGGACTGAGCGCGGCGCTGGTCAGCACGCGCAGCGAGTACGACCATCTGTTCTCGATCTACGTCCCCATCGCCTTGGGAGTGATGGCCGTGATCGTGATCGTGATGTTCGGGGTGGCGTTGATCTACCGCCGCCGGCCGCCGGACCGCGCTGCGCGATGGCACGAGCAGCACCTGGTGGAGGGGACGTACGCCGTGATTCTGGCCGGGGTGGTGGCGTTCCTGCTCTGGGAGACGTTCACGGCCGAGCACCGGGTCGACGTCGTAGCCAACCACGAGCGGGGAGGAGTGACGATCGACGTCCGGGCGTCCCGCTGGGAGTGGACGTTCTACTACCCCAGGTACCGCATCACCGTGCACAGCGGGTACTCCGGGCCGGGCACGTTCGTGGTGCCCGTGGATCAGCCGGTCCACCTCCGGCTGTCCAGCGTCGACGTGATCCACGCCTTCTGGATCCCGGCGCTCCGCTACAAGCACGACAACATCCCCGGCTCCACCCAGGAGGTCACCCTCACCTTCGCGAGCCCGGGGGCCTTTCTGGGTCAGTGCGCTGAGTACTGCGGCTATGCGCACTCGGAGATGACCTTCAACGCCCGGGCGGTGAGCGGCGCGCGCTTTGCCGCCTGGGCGGCCGCTCACGCCGGTGGCGGGAGACCGCGCTCATGAGCGCCACCACGCTGGCTCACGCCAGTGGTGGGAGACCGGCCTCATGAGCGCCACCACGCTGGCACCGCCTCGCCGCCTGACCGGCTGGATCGGCGGGCTCACGAGCACCGATCACAAGCGCATGGGCTCCAACCTGTTCATCGCCGCGTTCGTGTTCTTCCTGGGTGGGGGAGTGATGGCGCTGCTCATGCGCTCGCAGCTGGCTCAGGCCAACAGCGATTTTCTGAGCAACAGCGCCTACGACGACCTGTTCACGATGCACGGCTCCACGATGATCTACCTGTTCGTGACGCCGATGGCGCTCGCGCTGGGGCTGTACCTGGTGCCGCTGCAGATCGGGGCCGCGAACCTGGCGGCGCCGCGGGTGGCGCTGGCCGGCTTCTGGACGTGGTTGTGCGGCGGGCTGGTGATGCAGTCGGGCTGGTTTGCCAGCGGCGGGCCGGGGAGCGATGGCTGGTTCGACTTCGCCCCCCTGAATAACGCCACGTTCACCCCGGGGACCGGCCAGACGATGTGGAACGCCGGGGTGATTCTTGCCGCGGCCGGGCTGACGGCCATCGCCTGGCCGCTGGTCCTGACCGTGGTCCGGCGGCGGGCGCCGGGAATGTCGATGCTGCGCTGTTCGATGTTCACCTGGACCGAACTGGTCACGGCGCTGATGGTGATCGGGTCGTTCCCGATCCTGATCCTGGCCATGGCCCTGGTCCTGGTCGACCGCAGCGGCGGTCACGTGTTCTCCGGATACACCGGGGCCATCAACTACCAGAACCTGTTCTGGTTCTTCGGGCACCCCGTGGTGTATGTGATGTTCTTCCCGTTCCTGGGGGCGGCGGCCGAGGTGATTGCCACCAACTCGCGCAAGCGGTGGTTCGGCTACACCGCGTTCATCCTGGCGATCCCGTCTTTCGCCGCCCTGTCCATGGCCGTGTGGGCGCACCACATGTTCACGACGGGCGGGGTGACCAATGAGTACTTCGCGTTCACCTCCACGATGCTGATCATCCCGGCCGGCATCGAGTACTTCGGTGCCATGGGCACGATGCTCGGCGGCTCGATCGTGCTTCGCACCTCGATGCTGTTCGCCATCTTCTTCTTCATCGAGTTCTTCATCGGGGGCGCCAGCGGGATCTTCGTCGCCTCACCGCCGCTGGACTACCACGCCGAGGACTCGTACATGATCGTGGCCCACTTCCATTACACACTGTTCGCCGGCAGCGTGTTCGGATTCTTCGCCGGGGTGTACCACTGGTTCCCCAAGGTCACCGGAGCTCTCCTCCGCGAGGGGTTGGGGAAGGTCCATTGCGCGCTGATGGTCGTCGGCACGAATCTGGCTTTTGGGCCCATGTTCTTCCTGGGTCAGTACGGGATGCCGCGCCGGATCGCCCGCTACCCGCAGCATCCTGAGTGGGTCACGCTCAATCAACTCGAGACGATCGGCTCGGGAATCATCGCGCTGGCCGTCCTGGTGTTCCTGATCAACGTGTGGGTCTCGCTCCGCCGCCGGGTGGTGGCGGGCCCCGACCCCTGGGGCGGTCAATCCCTGGAGTGGTGGACCTCGTCTCCGCCGCCTGAGCACAACTTCACGGATCCGCTGCCGCCGATTCGCTCCTACTCGCCGCTCCTGGACCTCCGTCACGAGGAGGAGGACAGACAGCGGGCGCGCGGCCGGAAACAGGGAGCGACCCCGGCATGAGGGGCGGCTCGATCCCCCTGTTCCTGTGGGGCACCGGTCTCCTGGTGCTGCTGGCCGTCAACGCCGTCTGGACTCATTCGGGGATCCAGGCCGGGATGTTCGCGTTCGCGGTGGCCGCCGTCTGGGGCACCGCGCTGGCGGTTTCCATCCGCCATCCAGAGGCCCTTCGCAGGGGAGCTCCGATCCGGAGCCCGGCGCCTGAGGCCGCTCCCCAGACGAGCCTGGCCGCCATGGTCCTGGGCGTGGCCATCGGGGCCATGCTGTTCGGCGTGGTGTTCGGGAGGTTCCTGGTCTACGTCGGCGCCGGCGTGTGGCTGCTGGCCGCGGGCAGGCTCGCCGTGGAGGTCCGGGCGCAGCGGCGGAGCGTTCGGGAGGAGCCCGACCGGTGAGCGCGCCGACACTCCCCCAGCTCCTGGTCAGCCACTGGGAGGCCGCGCCGGCGGTGGATGCCTGGGCGGCCGCCGCGGCCGGGCTCTATGTGTGGGGGGCATGGCGGGTCAGGGGCCGCTGGCCCGCTCTTCGCACCCTGGCCTTCATGGGCGGGCTGGCCGCGATCGTGCTCGCCCTGCAGTCCGGGCTCAGCGCGTACGACGACCGCCTGCTGTCCGCCCACATGGTCCAGCACATCATCCTGCTGCTGGTGGCCCCGCTGCTCATCCTGTGGGGCCGGCCGGTGATGCTCGCCCTGCGCGCGCTGCCCCGGCGCGGCCGCCGAATCCTCGACAGCACCACGCAACCGCTGAGGGTTCTGGGCCACTGGAGCGTGGGACTCCTCACCTTCTACGCGGTGGTGATCGTGCCCCACATCCCGGCCGTATACGACGCCACTCTGAGCCATCCCCTGGTCCACGAGCTTGAGCACGTGGCATTCCTGGCCGGAGGCCTGCTCTTCCTGTGGCCGCTGTTCGGGAGACCGGCCGGCCGGGGGGCGGTGGGCTCGGTGGCCGCGCTGTGCTACGTGATCGCGGCCATGCCGTCGTGCGCACTGGTGGGGGCGTACCTGAACCGGGCCACGACCGTCCTGTATGCGCCGTACGCTCAGGCAGGTCGTGCCCTGGGGGTCTCGGCGGTGAACGAGCAGCAGCACGCCGGGGCGATCATGTGGGTCGGGGCCCATCTGATCCTTACCGCCGTGGCCCTGTGGGTGCTGGGCTCAAAGCTCGTGGCTGAAGAGCGCCGCCAGCGGGTTCGGGACGCCCTGGAGGACCGGACCCGCCTGGCCCCCTCCGGGCATGAGGGGACGGCCCTGTGGTGAGGCTCCTGACACGCTGGCTCAGGCACAAGTCGCGGATTCCGCGGTGGCTGAGGGGCACGCTGGCCGTGGTGATGGGCGCGCTGGCCATCCTCGGATTGGTGGCCCCATCAGGCGGAGCCATCACCCCGCCCAGCAGAACCGGGCCATTGCCCCCCAGCCAGAACGGTCCCCAGAAGCCCCCGTTCGCTCCGGGGCCCGGTGATCCCAGCAAGAGCTTCCCCAGCTCGCCCGCCCTGGTCGCGCAGGGCAAGCAGCTGTTCAATCAGGCCTGCTCCTCCTGCCATGGCCTGAACCTGCGCGGCATCGCGGGCCGCGGGCCGGCATTGCTCGGCGTGGGTCCCGGACCGGTCGATTTCTTCCTGTCCACCGGCGGGATGCCCCTCCCGGACCCCGGCCAGCAGCCCGACATCCCGCAGAAGCCCGCGTTCAGCCGGCCACAGATCAACGCCCTCATCGCGTACGTGGCCTCGTTCGGCGGTCCACCCGCCCCGACGGCCAACCCGGCCAGGGGAGACCCGGGCACGGGGTACCACCAGTTCACGCTCAACTGCGCGGGCTGTCACCAGGTGATGGCGCGAGGCGGGATGTTTGTCGCGGCCTGGGTGCCCAACCTGCTCCATGTCAACGCCCAGCAGCTGGCCGAGGCGGTGCGCATGGGTCCGTTTCTCATGCCCCGGTTCGACTCCCACCAGATCGACCAGCATCAGCTCGACTCGCTCGCCCGCTACGTCGTCTACGCCCAGCATCCGGCTGATCTCGGGGGCTGGGGGATCTACAACATCGGCCCCATCCCGGAGGGGATGGTGGCCTGGTTCCTGGGGCTGGGAGCGCTTCTGATCGTGGCCCGGCTGATCGGCGAGCGCAACGACGAGGGGGTGCCGGCGCCCGCCCGGCTGCCCGTCCCGCCCGGTCCGGCTCAGCCGACGACGCCGCGGCTCCCGGAACAGGAGCCGCAGTCGCTACCTGAGGAGGAAGCGCCGTGACGCCCGGGGACGCCGCTCCCACGCGGCGCCTGGCCAAGGCCCTGGGCGTCCTGGTGGCCCTCCGCACGGCCTGGCGCGCCGTGGCGCGTCGGCCCCAGGAGGGACAGCCGCTCCCTCCGATGCCTCCGGAATCCGAGCACGACCCCAGTCGGCGGACGGTCCCCTCCAGCCCCCGCGCCGAGCGCGTCGTGGCCGGGCTGCTCCTGGCGGCCGCGCTGTGCGGGTTCGGCTTCACCGCCATCTACGTGGTCCATCCCGGTAACGAGACCCAATGGCTGGGACTGGCCCTGGGGCTGACCCTGGCCTGGTTGGCGGCGGCCTGCATCGTGGCCGGAAAGCTGGTCGTGCCCCAGGAGACCAGCGTCGAGGAACGCGGCCAACTGCTTCAGGAAGAGGCGGTGGAGCAGGCGGTGGAGCAGGTCGAGTCAGGCGCGGAGGGGGTATCGCGTCGCGGGCTGCTGATCGGAGCCGGTGGGGTGGCGGGAGCGGGATTGGTTGTGGCGCTGGCCACTCCTGTGGCCTCGCTGGGCCCCTCCCTGTCAGACATCCACGACACGCCATGGCACCGCGGGAGGCGGATGGTGGACGAGAAGGGGGTTCCGTATCTGGCCTCAGAGATCGAGCTCGGCTCCTTCTACACCGCTCTGCCCGAGCACGCCGATCAGGAGAACTTCGGCTCCGGCCTGCTGGTGATCAAGCTGCCTCAGCAGTACATCCACCTGCCGGCCGATCGGCGTGACTGGGCGCCACAGGGCATCCTGGCCTTCTCCAAGATCTGCCCTCACGCAGGGTGCGCGATCTCCGAGTACCGCTACCCGTTGTATCCGAACGGCCCCCAGCAGCAACCGGCCTTCACCTGTCCCTGCCACTACTCCACGTTCCTGCCCGGCCGGGGAGGCGAGCTCATCTACGGCCCCGCGGGGCGCGAGCTTCCCCAGCTGCCGGTGATGATCGACAGCCAGGGGTACCTGGCGGCCGGTGGGCCCTTCCGTGAGGACGTGGGCCCGTCGTGGTGGAACGTCCACCGGAGCAACGACTGAGATGACGGCGTGAATCTGATCGAACGCTGGGCTCACCGCCGCTTCATCCGGGCCTCCCGCCAGGCCGACGAGCGGTTGGGGGCGGCCCGGGGCATCCGCTGGGTTCTGAGCTACGTCTTCCCGGACCACTGGTCATTCCTGCTGGGTGAGGTCGCCCTGTACTCGTTCGTGGTGCTGGTGGGGACCGGGATCTTCCTGACCTTCTACTACATCCCTGACGACGCCCAGATCGTCTACCACGGCTCGTTCGCCCCGATGCACGGCGAGACGATGTCGATCGCCTTCAAATCGGTCCTCGACCTCTCGACCACGGTGCCGGCGGGCCTGCTCTTCCGCCAAGCCCACCACTGGGCGGCCGACATCTTCGTCGCGGCGATCGTCCTTCACCTGGTCCGGATCATGTTCACGGGCGCCTACCGCAAGCCGCGTGATTTCAACTACTACATCGGGCTGACCATGCTCATGCTGGCCATCCTGGAGGGCTTCATGGGCTACTCGCTGGTCGATGACCTGCTCTCGGGAATGGGGCTGGTGATCGCCTACGGCGTGGCGCTGTCGATCCCGGGCATCGGAGCCCAGCTGGCGTACCTGATCTGGGGCGGGCCGTATCCGGGCAAGTCGTTCTTCTGGCCCAGGCTGGAGATCCTGCACGCGTTGGTCGTGCCCCTGGTCCTGATCGGCCTGATCACCCTGCACCTGGTGCTGATAATGCGCCAGCACCACTCCCAGTTCCCGGGGCCGGGCCGCCGGGAGCGCAATGTCGTGGGCACGCCGCTATGGCCGGCGTACGCGCTGCGCTCTCTGGGGCTGCTGCTGGCCGTGGCCGGCGTGATCTTCCTCCTCGGGGGCCTGGTCCAGGTCAACCCGATCTACCAATGGGGCCCGTATCACACCTACCTCTCCGAGAACGGAGCCCAGCCCGACTGGTACATCGGATGGCTGATCGGAGCCCTGCGCCTGATGCCCAACTTCGAGCCCGCCATCGGCAACTACACGCCCGTCCCCAACCCCTTCTGGGGCGGGGCCCTCTTCCCCCTCGCCGTGTTCGCGATCCTGTTCGCCTGGCCGGCGGTGGAGCGCCGGATCACCGGCGACTACCGGCGCCACGACCTCCTGGATCGTCCGCGTGACCGTCCGGTCCGTTCCGGCCTGGCGGCCGGCTTCCTGGCCTGGGTATGGACGATCTTCGCGATTGGCGCCGCCGACCGGGTCTATTACCGTCTGCACATCTCCTACACCTTGATGATCAAGTACTGGCGGGTGGCCACCTGGGGGGTGCCGATCGTGGTGTTCCTCATCACCTGGAGCATCTGCCGCTCGCTCCAGAGGAGCCGGTCGCATCCTCTGCGGGCCTGGCAGGGGGATGTCGTCCGCCGCCGGGCCGACGGTGGCATCGAGATCGTGGGGGAGAGCCCGGACGGAGTCGAGGCCGAGCCGAGCGAGCCGCCCGTGGGCACGGTCCCCGGGCAGGAGGGCTGACCTCATCGCCGCCGGGCACACCGGGGATCGGGTGGTTGTCGTGGGCGGGGGCTTCGCCGGCCTTGAGGCCGTGAAGGTCCTGGGCCGCAGCGAGGCCCAGGTCACGCTGATCGACCGGCATAACTACTTCCTCTTCCAGCCGCTCACCTATCAGGTGGCCACAGGCGGGCTGGCTCCCGGCGACATCGCGGTGCCGCTTCGCCACGTCGTGCGCCGTCGGCCCAACGTGAGCGTGCTCCTGGGTGAGGTGACCGACCTGGACAGCGTGCGGCGCGAGGTCGTGATCGAGCCCGGAGCGGCACCGGGCGAGCCTCTGCGAGTCGGTTATGACGCGCTGATCGTGGCCGGCGGCTGCGATTACTCGTACTTCGGCCACGAGGAGTGGCGCTCCCAGGCTCTGGAGGTGAAATCGCTGGACTCAGCGCTCGAGGTCCGGGGCCGCATCCTGCGGGCGTTCGAGGCGGCCGAGGAGCGTCCTGAAGACGAGCAGCGGTGGCTCACCTTCGTCGTGGTGGGCGCAGGACCCACCGGGGTCGAGATGGCCGGGCAGATCGCCGAGCTGGCCCGGCATACGCTGGCCAAGGAGTTCCGGCAGGTCGACCCCACCCGGGCCCGCGTCCTCCTGGTGGAGATGGGCGATCGGGTGTTGGCGGGATTCCCTGAGTCGCTGTCCGGCCGGGCCGCGCGGTCACTTGAGCGGCTGGGGGTCACGGTGCTGCTCCGTCACCGGCTCGTCGATGTCCGCTCCGACGCCGTGGAGCTGGAGGTCGCCGACGGTGGCCGGCAGACGATTCCCACGGATACGGTGGTCTGGGCCGCGGGAGTCACCGCCTCGCCGCTGGCCGGGCTCCTGGCCCGGGAGTGCGGAGCGCAGGTCGACCGCAGCGGACACGTCACTGTCGAGGCCGATCTCTCGCTGCCCGGCCATCCCGAGATCCTGGCCCTGGGCGACATGGTGCGCGTACGGGATGCCAAGACTGCGGAGTCCCGAGCGCTGCCGGGTCTGGCCCCGGTGGCCATGCAGCAGGGCCGCTATGCAGGGCGGGCGATCCGGGCCCGTCTGGCGGCCAACCCCGCGCCGCCGCCGTTTCACTACCGGGACAAGGGCTCGCTGGCCACGATCGGACGGGCCAGTGCCGTGGCCGACATCCGCGGACTGCGCTTCAGCGGTTTCGTGGCGTGGGTGACCTGGCTGACGATCCACATCTTCTATCTGATCGGATTCGAGAACCGGATCGTGGTGCTTCTGCGCTGGGCCCACGGGTACTTCACCCGCGGTCGAGGGAACCGGCTCATCACGGAGGCGGCCGGGAGCCGCGTGGGGTCGCCCGCGGAAGCGCCCCGACGTTGATCGGCCGAGGCGCGTGTGGTCGCCCCGGAGCGGGTAGTCCAACGATCCAACCCAGACCACGAAAGGAAGCAAGTTGAGCGATTCAGAGAGAACCGCCGGGGGCCTTCTGGGATCTCTGGCCGGGAAGGCCAAGGAGGCCATCGGATCGGTTACCGGAAACGAGACCTTGGAGAGGGAGGGCCGGCTCCAGCAGGCCCAGTCGGAAGCCGAGCGTGAGGCCCGCCAGGCCGGCGCTGAGGCGACCAGGGAGCAGGAGGAGGCTCAGCTGCAGCGTGAGCAGACGGAAACTGAGATCGAGCGCCAGCGCCTCCAGAACGAGGTCGCCGCGCAGGGTCGTGAGCGCCAGATCGAGCAGGATCGCCAGGCCACTGAGCTGCGTGCTCAGGAGGACCGGCGGCGTGAGGAGGCCGCGGCCGAGGACCAGCGAGAGCAGGAGCAGCAGGCGGCTGAGAGCGTGGAGGAGCAGGCCGAGCGTGAGCGGGTGGCCGCCGTGCGTTCAGAGGTGCGCCTGGAGCGCCAGGCCCAGCAGGCCGAGGAGAGGGCGGACAACATCGATCCCGAGGAGTCAAGGTGAGAACAGGAACCATTCCCCGCACAGCCGTAACCGGGTCCATCAGGCTGGCCCGCCTGCCTCTGGATGCGGCGATCATGATCATGCCCACCGGAAAGCAGTCGGCCAAGTTGGCTGTCGATCAGGCCGACGCCACCGCCCGCGCGGTGGCAGCCACCGTCCTCGGCGACTCGCGTTTGCGTGAGGACGCCCAGCGCCGTCACGATGCGGTGCAGCAGCGCCGTCAGGCGGCGGCACTGCGAGGACGGGCAGGCGAGGTCGCGCAGGAAGCCGATGAGCGGGTGGAGGAGCGCCACCGGCAGGCGGCACGCCGGCGCCGGGCGGCCGACACCCGGGCCCGCAGTCGCAGTAAGCAGGCCGGGCAGCGGGTCCAGCAGCGCGCGCGGCGCGCCCAGGAGACCGAGCGCAAGCGCCTGGACGAGAGCCGTCAGACCGAGGCGGTGGTTGAACGGGCCATCGAGGAGGAGGAGCCCAGAGCGCGCCTTGAGGCGTTGGAGGCCGAGGCCGAGGCCCACCGGGAGCGCGAGCGCGCCCTGGCCGAGGCCGAGGAGGCGGAGCGCCTTCGTGACGCAGCTGAGCGCGTCAAGCAGCAGCGCAAGCAGAGCTGAGACCCGCCCCTCTCGGACGGGCTGCTCGCAGCTGTGCTGATGGTCGCCGCTCTAGCTCTCGCGAGAGCGAGCGGCGGCCACAGCGGGGGCCACGGTCAGGACCCGGGCACCTGCTGCTGCTGGCGGCGTCCCTCCACCAGCTGCTCGGGACTCGTCGGCTCGTGGCCGCCGGGGCCTCGGCGCCGGTGAGGGAGCGGCCGCTGCCCGGCGCTCTCCGGCACCGCGTCGTCAGCGCCCGGGGTGGCGTTGGCGCGTGCCCACATCGCGTAGGCCAGGGCGGACCCGAGGCCGATCACCATCAGCGGGACGAGCACAAGCGTGTACACCCCGCCCAGGAAGACGCATCCGGTCACGCCCAGCAGCAGCAAAATCAGCAGTAGGGGGTAGAACCACATTCGGACACGATCTACCCGCCGGGCCGCTTGGCAAACGCCCGCGGAGCCCTGACAGACCGCCTCCATGCCCCTTTCCGCCAGCCCATACCCATCCATCGCTGACTACGGCCTGATCGGGGATTGCCGAACCGCGGCCCTCGTCTCCCGGGAGGGTTCGATCGACTGGTGCTGCCTACCCCGCTTTGACTCAGGCAGCGCGTTCGCCCGGCTCCTCGACAGCGAGGGTGGCGGCCACTGCTCGATCTCGCCAATTGGCCGGGGATGGGACGTCTCACGGGAGTATCTGGAGGACACGCTGGTTCTGGCCACGACCTTTCAGGGCCCGGGAGGCGAGTTTCGCGTCCTGGACTGTTTTCTGCTTGACGATCGAGCCGGTACCAGAGGCCGAGGCGAGACGGATTTTGGCCCCCGCATCCTGCGGGTGATCGAGGGTCGGCGAGGGACCGTGAAGGTGGACGTCCGCGTGGCCATTCGCTTTGACTATGGCGCCGTGCGACCGTGGATCCGTCGTCATGGACAGCGGCTGTACAGCGCCATCGGCGGCAACGATGGGATCGTGGTGTGGTGCGAGGAGGAGCTCCAGGAGGAGGCGAGCCACGACCTGGTGGGGCGCATGGAGGTCCAGGCCGACCAGCGCATCCACCTCTGGTTGGCGTACGCGGCACCGGAACGGCTGGACTCCGACGGCCCGGCGGATCCCCGCCCCGACGTGTTGGACAGGCAGCTGAAGCAGACCGTGAAACGGTGGAAGGACTGGGTGAGTGGTCTGCGCCCCGCGGCGCGGGACGACCCGGCTCTTCGCCGCTCGGCCATCGCTCTGAAGGCCCTGACCTACTCACCCACCGGAGCCATCGTGGCCGCGCCCACCACATCGCTTCCCGAGGTCCCGGGAGGTCCTCGCAACTGGGACTACCGGTACTCCTGGGTACGTGACTCAAGCTTCAGCTCCCGGGCCTTTGCCGAGCTGGGATGCCAGGAGGAGGCGGAGGGATTCAGGCGGTTCATCATGCGGTCGGCGGCGGGCCACGCCGAGGACCTCCAGGTGGTGTACGGCGTAGGCGGTGAGCGCCGGCTGGGAGCCGAGGAGCTGGATCACCTCGAGGGTTATCGGGGAGCCAGGCCGGTCAGGGTGGGCAACCAGGCCGCCAGCCAGCGCCAGCTCGATGCCCTGGGCGAGATCGTCAACCTGAGCTATCGCTGGCACCGCCGGGGGCACTCGCCCACCGACGACGAATGGCGGTTCCTGGTGTCGCTAATCGACCACGCCGCCGAGCAGTGGTCCAGCCCTGACAATGGCATCTGGGAGTGGCCGGGTAAGCCGCAGCACTTCGTGCACTCCAAGGTGATGTGCTGGGCGGCGCTGGACAGGGGGCTGCGGCTGGCTGAGGAATGCATGCGCCGCGCGCCGACCCGACGGTGGAAGAGGGCCCGGGACCAGATCCGCCGGGCCGTCGAGCGACGGGGGTTTGACCGCAAGCGGGGAGTATTCGTCCAGGCATTCGACCGTACCGAGGTTGACGCGGCGCTGCTCCTGCTGCCCATGGTGGAGTTCGTGGCCTGGGACGATGAGCGCATGGTGCGCACCGTGGCGGCGATTCGCGAGGACCTGGACGCCGGGGACGGCCTGCTGTATCGCTACCGCCGGCGCGATGGCCTGCGCGGCAAAGAGGGGGCGTTCCTATGCTGCTCCTTCTGGCTGGTGGAGTGCCTGGCCCACGCCGGTCAGCTTCACGAGGCCCACGAGGTGTATGAGAAGACGATGGCGCGGGCCAATGATCTGACCCTGTTCTCAGAGGAGTTCGATGGACGGTCCGGCGAGCCCTTGGGCAACTTTCCCCAGGGCCTGACGCATCTCTCCCACATCGACGCTGCGGTGGCGCTGGACGAGGCCCGCCGCGCGGCCTGAAGGACCGTTAGGGGTGCGCTGGCCCCGGGTAGGCAGATCCGTGGGGGATTGATGAAAGCCAGCATCATCAGACGTAGTACGACCCACCGCATCGCGTCGCCCGTCGGCGGTCTCCCCAGATGGTGGGGAAACGTCCGCCGAGGCCGGGCGCAGCGCACGCTGGCCCTGGCCACCGCGCTGAGTGCTCTCCCGTTGGGCCTTGAGATCTACTTCGAGCACTTCCGAGGTTCGTTCGGCGACAAGTGGATGTGGACACCGGTGGCGCTCTCGCCGGCGCTCAGCGTGGCCGGGGTGGCCGGGGTGCGCTCGGAGCGGGCGGCCCGGACGTGGCTGCCGGCCGTCTCCGCCCTGTACTGCCTGGATGGATTGGTTGGAGTGGTCACCCACGTGCGAGGCGTGGCTCGGAAGCCCGGCGGCTTCCGGGAACCGTTGTTCAACATCGTCATGGGCCCGCCACTCCTGGCTCCGGGCTCACTCGCCCTGGTGGGGGGCATGGGTCTGGCTGCGGCCGCGCTGGGCCGCGAGCGCTGATGGCCGAAGAGTTTCGCTCACCCGATCATCTGCCCAACCTCCGCCCAGACCGCCAGCCGGGCTCTCCGGACGAGCTCCCGCGCCACCGCAACGGCGTGACGCCACAGATGCACGGCCGGTATCCGGACTACAACGTGCTGGATGAGGCCTCGCACTGGGATGACGTGACCAGGAAGGTCGTGCTTGACCGGGTCGAGCACGTGCCGCCGATCCGGTTCTTCACCCGGGCCGAGGCGGCCACGCTCAATGAGTTCTGCGACGTCGTGATGGCGCAGGACTCCGAGCCGAAGATCCCGGTGCTGAACTTCGTGGACGCCAAGATGTGGGCAGGCGAGCTGGACGGGTTTCGCTTTGCCGGTATGCCTGATGACCGCGAGACGTGGAGGCGTGCCGCCGTGGGTCTGGACGCCGCCGCGCGACAGCATGGGGCCGGCGACTTCGCCGGGGCCTCGAAGGAGGTCAAGCACAGAGTGGTCGACGCTTTCCACCGGGGGGAGCTCCGCGGCGAGGTGTGGGATGAGCTGCCCGCCAAACAGGTGTTCAGCGTGCTCATGCGCGCCGTCCTCAGCGCCTTCTACTCACATCCTTGGGCCTGGAACGAGATCGGCTTCGGTGGCCCGGCCTACCCCCGCGGTTACGCCCGCCTGGCCGCCGGCCAGCGTGAGAGCTGGGAGGCGGCGGCGGAGTTCGAGCGCGACCCGGTTTCCGACACCCGCGAGCGGGGGGTGGAGGGGGCGTGAGAAGCCCCCACGGTCTGCGGACGCTGATGCGGGGCGGGCTGCGGCCTCCAGACAACGACTCTGCCTTCCTCCTGGACGTTCATCGCCGGGCTGTGCCCACGGAGAGGATGGCTCGGTACGACGACGACTTCTCCGTGGACATGGCGATCGTCGGCGCCGGGGCCGGCGGGGGAACACTCGCCCAACGGCTGGCGCGTGAGGGCTGGAGGGTCGTGGTCCTGGAGGTCGGACCGTTCTGGGATCCCGACGCGGATTGGGTATCCGACGAGGCCGGGTCGCACAAGCTGTACTGGACCGAGGAGCGTGTCATCGGGGGCGAGGATCCCGTGGAGCTGGGTAAGAACAACTCGGGCCGCGGGGTGGGGGGATCGATGGTCCATTACGCGGGCTACTGTCCCCGCTTTCACCCCTCGGATTTCGAGGTGTCCTCCCAGGACGGCGTGGGAGCGGACTGGCCGATCTCCTACGGCGACCTCAAGCGACACTACGAGCGCCTGGAGCTGGAGCTGCCGGTGGCGGGGGAGTACTGGCCCTGGGGAGATCCTCATCGCTACCCCCACACCGCCCACCCGATCGCGGGTGGGGCGGAGATCGCCCGCGAGGCGGCACGCCGGCTGGGCATCGAGATGCGGGTGGGGCCGGTGGGCATCGCCAACGGGAGCTTTGGCAACCGGCCTCACTGCATTTACCGCGGGTTCTGCCTGCAGGGCTGCAAGGTGAACGCCAAGGCCTCCCCACTGGTCACCCACATTCCTGATGCCATCGAGCACGGAGCCGAGATCCGTGCCGGTTGCCAGGTCACGAGCATCGAGGTCGACGACTCCAATGGACGGGTGACCGGCGTGCGCTATCTGAAGCTGGATAAGTCAGGGCGCGGGGAGGAGCGCTTTCAGCGCGCCGACGCCGTGGCCGTGGCCGGCTACTCCATCGAGACGCCACGCCTGCTGCTGCACTCCACCAGCCGCCTGTTCCCGCACGGCCTGGGAAACTCCGCCGACCAGGTGGGGCGGTACGTGATGGTCCAGGGAGCGCCCCAGGTGGCGGGTCGCTTTCCGGAGGAGATGCGGATGTACAAGGCGCCGCCGCCGGAGATCTCATCCGAGCAGTTCTACGAGACCGATGCCACGCGTGGATTCGCCCGCGGTTTCTCCATCCAGACCGTGGGCCCCCTCCCCATAGAGTGGGCCCAGCACGTGATGGCCGACGGCCATTGGGGCCTGGCGCTGCGCGAGTACGTGCGTGACTACAACCACTGGTACACGCTGGGGATCCTGTCCGAGCTCCTGCCGCTGGCAGAGAACCGGGTCACGCTGGACCCGGAGGTACGAGACAGGCAGGGGATCCCTGTGGCGCGGATGGAGTACCGCCAGTGCGAGAACGACCGCAAGAACATCGCCTGCGGCAAGCAGACGCTGCACGACATCTTCGAGGCCGCCGGCGCGCAGGACGTCCTGGCCATCGACCGCTACGCCCATCTTGTGGGTGGCTGCCGCATGGGCGCCGACCCTGACCGGAGCGTCGTCGACTCTCACCATCGGGTATGGGGAGTCCCCAACCTGTTCATCGCCGATGGGAGCGTCATGCCGACCCAGGGATCGGCCAACCCGGCACTCACCATCATGGCGCTGTCATCTCGGTTGGCCGAGCAGCTGGGAGAGAACCGACTGGATGCCAGCCACCGCGGCGCCCGCCGGCGCACGGTCTGTGCGGGGCGGCCTTAGCGGACAGATGGCCACAACCCGTGAGGACCATCCCCCGCCCCCGATCCCGGAGCGTCCCTCCCTGGCCAAGCTACGAGGAGCTCTGCAGGAGTGTCGGGCCTGCGATCTATGGGCCGGGGCAACTCAGGGTGTGATGGGGGAGGGCGCGAGCTCGGCCGGGGTGATGCTGGTGGGCGAGCAGCCCGGTGACCGAGAGGACATCGAGGGCCACCCATTCGTCGGGCCCGCGGGCAAGGTGCTGGACCGGGGCCTCCTGGAGGCGGGGATCGCTCGCGACGAGGTCTACATCACCAACGTCGTCAAACACTTCCGCTACAAGGCGCGGGGGAAGCGGCGAATCCATCAGAAGCCCGATCGCTGGCAGGTGTCGGCCTGCCTGCCCTGGCTTCAGAGCGAGCTGGCGCTGGTCAAGCCCAGCGCCCTGGT
This sequence comes from Solirubrobacteraceae bacterium, assembly GCA_045805485.1. GTDB lineage: Bacteria > Actinomycetota > Thermoleophilia > Solirubrobacterales > Solirubrobacteraceae > Palsa-465. The sequence goes on from JBJMLC010000064.1 coordinate 39,034, forward strand.
CCTCCTGGGCGCTACCGCCGCCCAGGCTCTGCTCGGCTCGCAGGTCAGGATTGGGCGCGACCGCGGCCAGCCCATGGAGTCCGACCTGGCCGAGCTGGTCACGCTCACCGCCCACCCCTCGTCGATCCTCCGTGCCGAGGACGGGGACCAGCGGCAGCGGGCGATGGAGGAGTTCGTGGCTGACCTGAAGGCCGTCGCGTCGTGGCTGCGAAGGCACCGCTGAACACGCTCCGCGTCGGCTGCTCGGGTTGGATGTATGACTCCTGGCGCGGCCGGCTGTATCCGGAGCGTGAGCCCAAGCGGCGGTGGCTCGAGCTCTACGCCCAGCACTTCGACACCGTGGAGGTCAACAGCACCTTCTACCGCCTGGCCCGGCCCACGGGCGTCGCCGGGTGGGTGGCTCAGACCCCTCCGAACTTCCTGTTCGCGGTCAAGGCCAGCCGTTACCTGACTCACGTCAAGCGGCTGGGCGACATCCGGGAGGGGATCGCCCGGTTCTATGAGCCCCTGGAGCCGCTCCTGACCTCGGCCAAGATGGGCCCGGTGCTCTGGCAGCTGCCTGAGAACTTCCATCGCGACGACGGACGACTGGCGGGCTGGCTGGAGCTCCTGCCGCCCGGCCGCCACACGATCGAGTTCCGGCATCCCAGCTGGTTCGTCCCCGAGGTGATGGAGCGACTGCGCTCCCACCAGGTGGCCCTCACGATCGGCGATCACCCCCAGCGGCCGTTTCAATCCCATGAGGCCACCGCCTCCTGGCGGTTCGTCCGCTTTCACTATGGCGCCCGCGGCCGGGCCGGGAACTACTCGGTGAGCGAGCTGGAGGAGTGGGCAGGCCGGATAGCGCGCTGGCCCAGGTCGGAGGAGCTGTACATCTACTTCAACAACGACTGGAACAGCTATGCCCCAGCCAATGCCAAGACGCTGCTCCGGCGCCTTCAGGCGGCGGGGACCAGGGCTTCCTCCACGGGCAGCCCGAAGCGCTCACGGACCTCATCGAGATCGAAGTCCTCGCGATAGCGCTGTTCCTCCTCGGGGTGGCGGAAGAGCACTATCCGCTGAGCCGGAAACGTCTGAAGTGAGTCCTGGATGGCCTGAAGCGGGTCGGACTCGCCGGTGTCTCCGTGCGCGCTCACCCCCGCCTCCGAGAGCTCACCCACGGTCCGCCGCCACACCTCCTGGGCCTTGTCTATGGCCTCGTCGGCGTCCGCGGTCCAGAAGCGCAGCCCGCTCTCTTGAAGCGCAGGAGCCACCACCAGGACCTCGTCGTCCTCCGCGTCCTGCCCCAGGGCATCTCGGAGCTGCTGAGCGCTGATCGGTTCGCTGGTGAGAATGAGTGTCTTCATCATTCTCTGGCTACCCGGCTGGGCCCGGGGATATCCGATCAGGCCGTGATCTCGGTCGGCCGATCGATGCGTTCCAGCCACCGGGCGGCGCCCAGCTCGGTGTACATCGCCTCGGCCTCGACGAGGGCCTCAGTACTGCCTGTGATCCGGGCCTGTTCCACCAGCGCTCCAGCGAGCAGTGGCCGGGCACCCACCGAGCGCAGCATCCGGATGGCCTCATCCTGGAGGTGGCCGGCTGCGGGTGCGTCGCCCCGGACGTGGGCGAGCAGCGCCTGCAGGCGCGCTTGGCCGGCCCGGATCAGGGGCGTCTTCAGGGCTCGGGGCAGCGCTCCGGCGACCGTCTCCAACTCGGCGATCAGCCGCTCGTCGCCCAGCAGGCTCACCGCCTCGACGGCCACGGCGAACGCCTCCTCACGAATCTCGCTGCTGAGGCCCTCCGAGCTCAGAAGCTCCTGGACGAGCGAGCGGGCTTCGTCTGGGTGTCCGCGCTCCAGGGCGTCGCGGGCCAGCGCACATCTGGCGGCGGTGCGCTGGTCAAGGTATGGGGTCTCGCGGCGCTCGGAGGCCAGCTCCAGGCAACGAGCCATCATGGCGTCGTCGCCGCGCGCGGCGCCGATCGAGATAAGACACAGTCCTGCGGCCAGCGCGTCGAGGTCGGGCTCGCCGACGATCAGGGGCGCGGCGATGCGAAGCGCCTCATCCCATCGCCCCAGCGTGTAGAGCACGGGGATGAGGTTGCCCTGGAAGGCGCGCTCCCATTGGCGGTCTCCGCGCTCCCGGGCGATGGCCAGACCGTCGCCCAGCTCCTGGAGCGACTCCTCGAATCGATCCCGCTCCATCGAGATCTGCGACAGATTGATCCGGGCTCGCAGGCTCACCACAGGCAGGTGGTGCTCCTCACCTAGCGTCAGCGCCTGGCGCAGGATGCCGGTCGCCTCCTGGCGGCGGCCACAGAAGACCAGGAACACCGCCCGCCCGATGAGGGCGCTGCCCAGGGCGGGCCATGCCTGTTCCTGTTCCAGCGGCGTGAGCGCGGCGTCGAACAGCGGCCCGGCCTCTCCCAGCTCGCCGGAGAAGGCGTGGAGCACCGCCAGCTCGGCCAGCGCCTCAGCCCGGGTGACCCGATCCTCGCCCTGCCCGCCTCGTCGCGGAAGCGCTCCAGCAGGACCCGCGCCTCCTCCACGCGGCCCTGGTAGCGCATCAGCCCGGCCAGGGCGACGGCGGCCCGGCCTCCGGTTCCGCGGCCCTGCTTCTCCTGGAGGTCGATGGCGGTTTGCAGCCGCTCCTCGGCGGCCTTCCGGTCTCCGCTCTCGGTCAAAGCCCGGCCGGCATGCTCAAACAGCTCAGCCTGCTCCAGTTCGTCGTCGGCCAGCTCGGCCGCCTGCTCGAAGTA